>PBPX01000016.1 GCA_002724835.1 Actinomycetota bacterium
AAAATATAAACCTGATGCTTTAATCACATATGACCCTTTTGGAGGTTATGGTCATCCAGATCATATTCAGACACATAGAATCGGAACAGCAGCTTATTTTGCAGCTAGTGACTTAGACAAGTTCCCACTTAAAGAAAATCAAGAAGTATGGATTCCAGAGCGTCTGTATTACAGTGCCTGGTCTAAGACAAGATTGCAGTCAAGAAGACAACAAATGTTTGATGCTGGAATTATTTCAGAAGAAGAATTTAACAGATTTAACCCAATTGGCAGTGAACATGATGATATAGATGTTGAAGTTGATGGTACAAAATACGTTGATCATAAAATTAACTCTATGAAAGCTCACAGAAGTCAGTTTAAAGATGACTGGTGGGGTTTTAATATTCCAGATGAATTTAAAGAGGACTTTTTAGGATATGAAAATTATATTTTAGCTTTTAATAGAGGAGATTGGTCTTCTCCGTCTGAACTAATCTAGCTCATGTCTGTTAAAGTTTTACTCGTAGAGGATGAAAAAAGTATCGCAGACGGAATTATTTATAACCTCAAAAATGAAGGTTTAAAAGTCACTCATGTTGATGATGGAAAAATTGCCCTTGATATTTTTAATGAGGAACATTTTGATCTACTTATTTTAGATATTATGCTTCCGGAAGTTTCTGGTCTTGAAATTTGCAAAGCAATAAGAAAATCTTCAAACGTACCAATAATTATATTGACTGCCAAAGATGACGAAAACGATAAAATCAGTGGCTTAGAGATGGGTGCAGATGACTATATAACTAAACCATTTTCAGTTAAAGAGCTAATAAGTAGAGTAAAAGCTGTTTTGAGAAGGACAAAAAACTCAGAATTATTACACGGCGTAGATGAAGACTTAAATTTTGCCAAAGAAATAACTATAGGAAATATTGCCATGAATCCTTTAAGGTATGAAGCAAAAATAGATAATGAAATAATCGAATTGAGACCTAGGGAATTTGAATTACTTTATTATCTTTGTGAAAATGCTGGAAATATAGTTTCTAGAGACAAACTCTTTAGTAAAGTTTGGGGATACAGTTTTGCTGGAAATTCTAAAACTCTTGATGTACACATCCAAAGAATACGTGAAAGAATAGAAGTAAATCCAAAGTCGCCAAAAAGATTGGTAACCATAAGAGGTGTAGGATATAAATTAAATGACTGAAAACAATAAAGATGAATTTATAGAAATTGCAAGAATTAAAGAAGAGTTTATAGCAAACGCCTCTCATGAGTTAAAAACTCCAATTGCATCAGTAAGGTTAGCTGCCGAATCGGCACTTACATCTCTTGAGCGTGATGACGGAATGACTAAAACTTTTTTAGAGCAAATTTTAAGAGATTCTGACAGGATGAATGAACTTATTTCAGATTTATTAGATTTATCAGCTATGGAGTCCTCAGATGTATTTATGGAAACATTTGATTTGCATGATGTAGTAGCAAATGAAATTTCTTACTTATCTAAACAAAATAAAAAACGAATTGGTTATAAAAAGAAGAAAGTTGAAATAAATGCAAATTTTGATGATATTTCACTGGCCGTGAAAAATCTGATAAAGAACGCTTTAAAATACTCTCCGCCAGAAGAGAATATTTTGATTCAAGTTGAAGAAAATGATAAATCAGTGACATGTTCATTCCAAGACTTTGGTTCTGGAATTTCTAAATCAGATCAAGAAAAAATCTTTGAGAGATTTTATAGAGTTGATAAAGGAAGAACAAGAAAAGTAGGTGGAACAGGACTGGGTCTCTCAATCGTTAAACATGCACTCGATCGAAACAATGCTGTTATTGAGATTGTTAGTGAATTGGACTACGGTTCGACTTTTACGATTGTTTTTGAAAAGTAAACTTAAAGTAAACAACAGGCAAATTAAAACATTATTTAATTAAAAATCTTATATACTTCAAACGGAATATGAATTTAAAATCTTTTAAAAATTTAAGCTTCGCAATATTTTTCCTATATTTCTTCCTTGTATCAATCAAACTTCTTGAAAAAGGAATTAAAACTTTAGGTGCAGAATACACAGATGCACTTTTTGAGTCAGTATCGAATCCTTTTGCTGGTTTACTGGTTGGAATTTTATGTACAGTTTTAGTGCAATCATCCTCCGTTACTACTGCAACTATTGTTGGTTTAGTTGGAAGTGGAGTCCTCAGCTTGGAATATGCAATACCAATGGTTATGGGAGCAAATATTGGAACAACAGTAACTAATACCTTAGTTTCTTTTGGACACGTAAGAAGAGAACAGGAATTTAAAAGAGCTTTTGCAGCCTCAACGATGCATGACTTCTTTAATTTATTAGTGGTGATAATACTCTTTCCTCTTGATTTATTTACAGGACTTATAACAAGGATGGCTGAAAATGGAACAGACTTTATTCTCGCTACAGGATTCACAGCAACTAAACCTAATAGCCCAATCAAGGCAGGAATTAAGTGGGGTTCAAATAATATACTAGACGGACTATCTTCTATTCCATTTATAGGTAATCTAAGTGAGAATTCTTATAGGGTCTATGCAGTTCTTTTAATTATTATTGCAATAACATTTATTTTCTTGAGCTTAAGAAATGTCGTATCTAATATGAAATCTCTCATGCTCAATCAGATTGAATTTGGGTTAGATAAAGCTCTTGCAAGGGGTGGGGGAATTTTTGCAATATTGGTCGGAATCTTAATTACTTTCTCAGTACAAAGTTCAAGCATCACCACATCAATCCTTGTACCCATAGTTGGTTCAGGAATTTTATCTATTGAAAATGCTTTTCCGATAACACTTGGTGCAAATATTGGTACAACAATCACAGCTGTTTTAGCTAGCTTTGCTGTTGATGATCCAGCAGGATTAACCATTGCACTCCATCATGTATTTTTTAACTTAATTGGTGTCATTATTGTTTATCCAGTAAAGGCAATAAGGAATTTTCCAGTCAATTTGGCAAAAGGACTCAGTGTTATTACCGCTAAAAGAAGATATATTGCAATACTTTACGTTTTAGTAACTTTTTTACTAATTCCACTTTTGGGAGTAGTACTATTTAATTAAGGAGAAAATATGACTGATTTATTAGATTCAATAGATGCAAAATTAAGTGAGATGCTTACCAATAGTATGCATGCTTACGATATTACGATGAATTGCCTCTTAGGAGATACGAATCTCGAAACCGTAAGAGACGATTTATACAACACTGATAAAGCTATAAATGAACTTCATAGAGAGGTAAGAAGAGAGATGATAATTCACTCAGCGGTAAACTCTAGAAATTTAGATATTCCATTGTTACTTTCTTATATGACAATGTCTAAAGACATTGAAAGAATAGGAGATTACTGTAAAAATTTATTTGAGATAGCAGAAACTGGAAACTCCTTTGCGAAAGGGGATGACCTAGATACCTATATGGAGTTGAAAAATGACATTGGAAAATTAATAGTTTATTTGCAATCTTGTTTAAATCTTGATGATGAATCAAAAGTACAAGATTTGATTACTCTAGGGTCTTCTTTAAATAATGATCTTGATGAAAAAATTACAGCACTTCTTGAAGATAAAGAGAAGATCCAGTACCCAGTTGCTACAACACTTTTTTATAGATATCTGAAAAGAATAGTTTCGCATATAGTAAATGCTGCTACAGCGATAATTATGCCGACAGATCAGATAGATTATTTAGACGAATAAATTAGTTTAATTAACGTCCCAGGTTCCAAGTGATCGAATCAATTGTTCAATTTTTCCATCACCCTTAGCTTCTTTTGCTGATTCGATTTGCCCTATAACATCTTCGTTATAAGTTTCTCTCTCAACTTGTCTAAAAACACCAACTGGAGTTGGTCCATAAGGACCATGAGATAGTCTAGATAATGAAAATGCGACTGAAGGATTCTTTTTAGTTGTGTCATGTACATAAATCTGAGAATCATCAATATCAGCTCTTTTAACTATTTTGGCTTCACCATCTTCTATAGTTACGGCAAGTTCATCTTCTGCTCCAAAGATAACCTTTTCACCATGAACTAAATTAATCCTGTTTGCAACACGACCTTCTTTTGAGGTAAGTTGTTCAAAAGCATGATCATTAAATACGTTACAGTTTTGATAGATCTCTATAAATGCTGAACCTTTATGCTTTGAAGCTGCCTCTAAAACATCAGCTGTAAGATCTCTATCCATGTCTATTGATCGAGCTACGAAGCTTGCTTCAGCTCCTAATGCGACACTCATTGGATTAAAAGGCATCTCAACTGAGCCAAATGGTGAAGATTTTGTTTTCTTTCCTTCTTCACTTGTTGGAGAGTATTGACCTTTTGTTAAACCATAAATCTGGTTATTAAACATTAAGATCTTTAAATTAACATTTTTTCTTAAAGCATGGATTAGATGATTTCCACCAATTGAAAGAGCATCACCATCACCAGAAACAATCCAAACAGAGAGTTCAGGATTAGAGACTGAAACACCAGTTGCAACTGCTGGAGCTCTACCGTGAATTGAGTGAAGTCCATATGTATTCATGTAATATGGAAATCTTGCAGCACATCCAATACCTGAAACAAAAACTATCTTCTCTTTGCTGATTCCCATTTCAGCCATAAAACTTTGTACAGAAGCTAGAAGTGTGTAATCACCACAGCCTGGGCACCATTTAACTTCTTGGTCGCTCTGAAAATCTTTTCTTTTATAATTTACGGGTACTTTACTCATTTATTTTTTCCTCAATCCCATCATATAATTCTTGAGCAGTAAATGGTTCGGCATTAACTTTATTTATTCCTATGGCATCTATTAAGTATCTCTCTCTAACGAGTTTTATTAATTGGCCTGTATTTAATTCAGGGATGATGACTTTCTTATAGTTGGAGAGTACATCACCAGTGTTATCAGGAAATGGATTTAGGAAAGTTAAATGAGCACTTGCTACTTTTATTCCCTTTTCATTCAATCTATTGACTGCCTGAGTAATACTTCCATAAGTTGAACCCCAGCCAAGTACAAGAACNTCAGCCTTTTCATCTCCTGTAACCTCTAAAGGTTCGATATCGTTAGCTATATTTGCTATTTTCCAAGCTCTCATGTCTGTCATATATTGATGATTAGCTGATTCGTAAGAAACATTTCCAGTTCCTTCTTCTTTTTCAAGCCCACCAATTCTATGTTCTAGTCCAGGCGTTCCAGGAACAGCCCATGGTCTTGCAAAAGTTTCTACATTTCTATGATATGGAAGGAACCCCTCTTCAGTGTTGATTGTTGTTGTAAGATTAGTTTCAATTGTTGGCAAATCTCCAATTGCTGGCAGTTTCCATGGCTCTGAACCTGTAGCGACATAATTATCAGAAAGTAGGATAACTGGGGTCATGTATTTCAATGCAACTCTAGATGCTTCAATTGCAGTAGTAAATGCATGGGAAGGAGATCTAACAGCTAGAACAGGTAATGGGGATTCTCCATGTCTTCCGTACAAGGCAAACATTAAATCTGATTGTTCTGGTTTTGTTGGAAGACCTGTTGAAGGTCCACCTCTTTGAACATTGACAACAACTAAAGGCAGCTCAGTAGATACTGCTAGGGAGATAGTTTCACTTTTCAGTGCAAGTCCTGGTCCACTAGTACCAGTAACAGCTAATTTTCCTGTAAAAGAAGCACCAACAGCTGAGGCCGCTGCTGCTATTTCATCTTCAGCTTGAAAAGTAATCGTATCAAAATTTTTATGTTTAGAGAGTTCATGTAATATGTCTGATGCTGGAGTAATAGGATAGCTTGCATAAAATAACTCAAGCCCAGCTTGTCTTGCTCCTGCTATTAAACCCCAACTGAGTCCAATATTTCCATTGATATTTGTATACTCTCCTTCAGGAAGCTTTGCTTTATCAACAACATATGTATGATGAAATGCTTCTACGGTTATTCCAAAGTTGTAACCAACCTTTAATGCTTTAATGTTTGCATCTGCTACTTCAGGGAGTTTTTTGAATTTATCATTAATCCAATTCTCAGTATCCTCAAGAGGCCTATTAAAGACCCAAGAGATTAAACCTAATGCAATCATATTTTTTGATCTAAGTACAGCTCTACCTGTAATTTCAGTATCTTCTAAAGCCTCTTTTGTTAACTTTTCCATAGGTACTTGAAAAACTCTATACGCATCTAACTCACCGGATGTTCTCGGATCAGTTTTGTAACCAGCTTTTTGTATATTTTTTTCTTCGAATGCATCTTCATTTAGTATTAACATTCCATTTGGTGCTAAATCATCTAAGTGACCTTTTAGAGCTGCTGGGTTCATTGCGACTAACACATCTGGATTATCACCAGGAGTTAAAATATCAAAGTCTGCTATTTGNACTTGGAATGAAGACACTCCAGCAATAGTTCCTTGCGGTGCTCTTATCTCTGCTGGGAATGAAGGTAGAGTAGCTAAATCGTTTCCAAATAAAGCAGAAGTATCTGTAAATCTTGTACCTACAAGCTGCATACCATCACCAGAGTCACCTGCAAATCTAATTGTCACTGCAGGAATAGACTCTACCGTCTTATTCTCTAATGAAGGTTCTTTATTGTCCATAATCTTATATTAATCTTTGTTTGATTAAGTTGATTTGATTTTCTGCGTTTCGATGCAGTTTTCCATGTTTTCTCCTGAACANCATTCTGCTTGATTTAAGCCAAACATTGCACAGGAACTATTAATACAAGCTGCATGACCATGAAGATAAGCCATTTCAGAGCTACACCAAGTACAAACGAGACTACTCATATATGTTGAACCTATGATATGGCCANTATCTTACTTTNAGTTTCCAGCANTCTTCGTATTTAATTGGACCAAGAGTTCTAGAGTCGCTTGTGGACATATTCCTTTGGTCACCAAGTACGAATATCTCATCATCTCCGAGCTCAACAGAGACAAAGTCATCAGTTAAATCTTTAGACCATTCATCATCTATTTTTTCAGAGTTGATGATAATTTCTCCATCTGAAGAGGAAACACTTTCATTTGGTAGTCCTATTACTCTTTTAACTACATCGATATTCTTCTCGGTGTTTGTAAAGACAACTATATCTCCACGTTTTGGAGCTTCTTTTAATTTTACAGAAAGTACATACTCGTCAGGCAGCAATGCCGGCTTCATACTTTCTTCTTTTATTTCATATGCTCTAATACTTTTATTCTCATTTTTAAATATGAGATATAAAACCAGTATGAATATGGTTTTAAAATTAAATAATCTAAATATACTTTTAATCATTTTTATTTTTTATTACTAAAATTAATAATAGATAATTAAAGGAGATTTATGAAGTTATTTAAACCATCTTATGTTGCTTATGCCCATTGTGATTTACCTTGTGGAGTTTATGATCCGGCACAAGCAAGGATTGAGGCTGAATCTGTATTGAATGCTGCTAAAAAATATCAAGAATCAGACGATCCAAGCTTTAAACAAAGGTGTGTCACAATCAAAGAAGAAAGAGCAGAAGAAGTAAAGCATCATTTATGGGTTCTCTGGACAGATTATTTTAAGCCAGAACATTTAGAAAAATATCCAAATCTTCATGACTTATTTTGGAATGCAACAAAAAAAGCTGGTGAAGCTAAAAAAACAGAAGACCCAGCAGTTGGTGAAGAGCTTCTTTCAATGATTGATGAAATAGATAAAGTTTTTCAAGACTCTAAGTCTTAATCAAACTTTTTAAATAGGTGCCCAATAGTTTGTATTTGGGTGCCTATTTTTATTGAATTCAAACTCCATTGATTATTACTCTCTTTTGGAATAGCATTACTAACTTTTTCACTAGTAGATGGCATAAATGGTGAGAGTAAATTTGAACATGCATCTATGGCAGTCAATGAGGTATATAAAATACGGGAAGCTCTTTTACTGTCTTCTCCAATAATTTTCCAAGGTTCTGTTTCATTAAGATAAATATTTACTTTTGATACATAACGCATTGCTTCTTGTAGAGCTGCTTTTAGTTCTACTTTTTCTATATGTTCCCCAACAATATTAAAAGCTTCTTCACCTGATTTTAGAAGAGTGGTGTCTACTTCAGTCTCATCTGAGGCTTCGTTGATATTATCAATATTATTTTCAATTTGTGTAAATACTCTTTGCACTAAATTGCCCCATGTAGCAACAAGTTCCTCATTGTTTCTTCTAATCATTTCACTCTCACTAAGTTCAGAATCAGCCTGTTCTGGCAAGACAGAAGCTAGTGTATATCTAATTGCATCTGGCTCCCACTCTTCTAGATATTCGGAAAGTGATTTACCAACGCTTCTACTTGCAGAAGCTTTTTCACCTTTTATTAATATGTACTGGTTAGCAGGAACATTGGTTGGTAAATTCAGGTCACCATATCCAGCTAAAATTGCCGGCCAAATTACTGAATGAAACGGAACATTATCTTTTCCGATAAAATAATATGATTCTGCATCTTTATTTTTCCACCAATCTTCCCAGTTTCTTGACTCATCATTGTTTGACCACTCTATAGATGCTGACAGATAACCTATTACTGCTTCAAACCATACATAAATCTTTTTTCCATCTCCTAGGTCATCAACAGGTATATCTATACCCCAATCGAGATCCCTCGTAATGGCTCTATCCTGCAATCCTTCTTTAACAAAAGATTTTGCCCAGTTTATAACATGCGGTCTCCAATCTTCTTTTGTCTCAAGCCATGGAATTAAGTCTTCCCCTAAAGCNCTTAACTTCAAAAAGAAATGTTCAGTTTCTTTAAACTCGGCTTTATTTCCCGATATCTTACTTTTAGGATCAATTAACTCCTCTGGATCTAGTGTTGAACTACAACTATCACACTGATCTCCACGAGCAGATTCATAATTACATTTTGGACATTTGCCCTCTACATACCTATCCGGTAAAAATCTATTTTCACTTGGATCATAAGCCTGAAGAGTTTTTGCTTTATAGATATATTCTTTTTCTAACAATTTTAAAAATATGTCATGAGTNACTTCTTTATGATTTTCTGTCATGGTTGTTGTGTAGTTATCCCATGAAATAGATAATTTATCCCAATATCCTAAAAATTCTTTATGATATTTTTCAACTATATCTATTGGAGTAACCCCTTCTTCATCTGCTCGAACAGTGATAGGAGTACCATGCGCATCACTACCGGATACCATCAACACTTTATTGCCAACTATACGGTGATATCTAGCAAAGATATCTGCAGGTAAATATGCACCACCAATATGTCCTAGATGTCTAGAACCACTGGCATATGGCCAGGCTACAGAAACTAAAATATTTTTTGTCATGCCTCTCTAAGAATAGACTTAAGCGAAACAATTATGAAACATTTCGTTAATAATCATTTAATTTTTAAAGTTTCTTCTTAAATAATTTCTTTGTTATTTTAAATAAGAACGAATAGGAGATTTTAAATATGGAAATAACTACTTATGTTGATAATTTATGGGTTTTAATGGCTGGAATATTAGTGATGTTCATGCATCCTGGATTCATGTTGGTTGAGACAGGTTTCACAAGAGCTAAAAACTCAGTAAATATCGTAATGAAGAATTTTATGGGCTTTACAGTAGGTTCAATTACTTATTGGGCTTTTGGATTTGCTTTAGCATATGGAGGAACATCACTTGGAGGGTTCCTAGCTTACGGCAACTTCTTCCTTGAAGGAGAATCACTAACTTACTTTTTTCAAGTCGTTTTTGCAGCAACAGCAGCAACAATAGTTTCAGGTGCTGTAGCAGAAAGAACTAAATTCAGTGCTTATTTATTATTCATGCCATTTATTTGTGGAATAATTTATCCAATTGTTACACACTGGGTCTGGAGTGGACAAGGCTGGTTAGGAGATCTTGGTTTTATAGATTTTGCTGGTTCAGGAGTTGTACACATGGTTGGTGGTTTTGCAGCTTTAGCAGGGATTAAAGTTGTTGGACCAAGGCTTGGTAAATACGATGAAAATGGAAATCCTTTAAATATTAGTGGAAGCTCAATTGTAGCTGGAGCTCTTGGAGTCTTCATACTTTGGTTTGGTTGGTTTGGATTCAACGTTGGGTCCGCATTAGCTGCTGTAAATGTTGATTTAGCTTCTATAGCAGTTACAACCTTGCTTTCTGGATGTGCTGCTTCAATAAGTGCAATGTCAACTTCNATGATTTCTGGAAAACCAAATGTTGGAATGACATTGAATGGTGCTTTGGGTGGTTTAGTTGGAATTACGGCAGGATGTGCAAATGTAAATAACTTAGGAGCTGTAATTATTGGCTTAGTAGCAGGTTTCTTGCTTGTAACAGCCTCCAATTATTTCGAAAATAATGGAGTAGATGATGCAGTTGGCGCAGTATCAGTACACGGTATATGTGGTACATGGGGCGTTCTAGCTGTTGCGATATTTGACACGACTGATGGCCTAGTGTTTGGTGGTACATCTTTATTTGTACCGCAATTAATAGGAGCTATTTCTATAGGAACTTGGGCTTACGTTACTTCTTTTACTGCATTCAAGATAATTGATGCATTAATAGGAGTAAGAGTATCAAGGGAAGAAGAGATAGCAGGGTTAGATCTTTCAGAGCATGACTCCACAGCATATGGAGATTTTGCATTAAAGAACTAATTTAATTATTGGGAAATCAGCTATAAAGCAAATTATCGGGTTCTCCCCCCACAAGATAGAAGTTTTTAGCTGATTTTCCTTAACTACTGATAATATGTAGTTGAAAGGATTTAAAATTTATCCACATTTCAATACTTTATCTGGAACAATAAATCTCCTTGCTAGTGAATTGGGAAATGTTATCAAAGAACAGGCTGGAGTTAAGTACTTTAAGTTAGTTGAGGATATCAGAGTAAGTTCAAAAGAGTATAGAAGAACAAATAATTCTAAATATTTAAATAAAGTATATAAAAAATTAAAAAACTTAGAACCTAGTGAAATACTAATTGTCACTAAGTCGTTTACGTTATTCTTTTATTTATCGAATATTGCAGAGCAAGTATTTAGAGGCTCATTTGATATAAAGATAAATAGAAAGAATACTATTTCTAAGAACGAAGATATTTTTTTCTTNCCAGTTTTCACTGCCCATCCTACCGAGAGTGCTCGACAGTCTACATTAAAGAAAATCTACAGGATNGGAGAGATAGTATCTTTAAACGAATCAGAAGATCTTGATGAAATCAACAACTTGATTACGAAACTTTGGTACACAAGAGAAATAAGATCTAATAAACCAAACCCAATAGATGAGGTAAAGTCNTTAATTTATTACCTTGATATTTTATACAGGAATGTTTATGAAGATATTAATGAAGAATTGAGGAAAGAAGATCTTATAGATAAAAATATCATAAGATTTGGCACTTGGGTTGGTGGTGATAGAGATGGTAATCCTAATGTAAATAATAAGATTACTGAGGAATCATTAAAAATTTATTCAAATCAAATTATTGGGATATATAAAGAAAAAATAATCAAACTTTCTGACGAATTTAGCATTTCAAATAAATACACAGACATACCAAAAGGTCTTAATGATAGGATTAATGAGTATTCTAAAATTTTAAAAAAAGAACACTCTCATTATTCTTTAATAAATTTTGATGAACCATTTCGAATATTTTTATCTTTAATATTCCACAGGTTAGATAATTTTCAAAANACANCTTCAGGATATAAGTCCTTTACAGAATTCAAAAAAGATATTGAATTATTTAATAAATCTGTCTCTGAATGTTTTAAACATAAGTCCCCAAATAAAAATATATTAAAATTTATTGATTATATAGATGAGTTTGAATTTCACGGTGTTTCCATGGATATTAGAGAAGATTCGTCTGTATTAAAAAATACATCTTCTAAAGAATATAAAGAGTTTATAAATCTTTTAAAAAAGATTCCAGAATGGAAAGCACTCTACGGATCTAAAGTAATAAATTCAATAATTTTATCTATGACAAAAGATGAAGAAGATATTTTAAATTTATTTAAATTATGCAAGAAATACATAGTTAATGTTGAAGACATACCAATGTTGGTTCCATTATTGGAACAAATAGATGATTTGCAAAGAGGTGATGCCATACTTAATGGTTTGCTATCCAGTAAACAATATAAAGATCATTTAATTAAAAACTTTAAATCTACTCAGGAGATAATGCTTGGTTATTCAGATTCAAATAAANATGGAGGGATTGTATCTTCTCAATGGAATGTTTATAAAGCTCAGATCTCTTTATTTAAAACTGGGAAGAAGAATCAAATTAATACAATATTTTTTCATGGTAGAGGGGGAACAATAAGCAGGGGTGGTGGTCCTACATATAATTCGATTCTTTCTCAACCTGATGGGACTATTACTAATCAAATTAGATACACGGAGCAAGGAGAGGTGATTTCTGATAAATACTCAACATCAAATCTTGCTAAAGAAAATCTTAAATTAGGAGCTTATGCTTTTTTAAAAGCAAGAAAAGGAAAGATAATAAATAATAAAGATGAATATAAATTCATCGAGGAATTATCAGATATATCCACTAAAAAATACAAAAACTTGACTAATGATCCAAATTTATTTCGATATTTCGAAACAGTGACACCTGTAAATCTTTTATCGATCTTAAATATCGGATCTAGGCCTGCAAAGAGAACTAAGGAAAGCACTTCACAAAGCTATAGAGCAATTCCCTGGGTTTTTGGATGGGCTCAGACAAGACAAACTATTACTGGTTGGTATGGGTCGGGTACTGCTTTATTAGAGCTAATTGATAAATATGGAATTAATTTTTTAAGAAAACAATACAAAACTTCATCTTTTTTTAGAGATTTATTAAGCAATATTGAAATGACTATAGTTAAATCTGACCTCAAGATATCAGAAATTTATATAAACGAATTATTAACTGAAGATATGAAATATATATTTGAAGATATTTCTGAGGAAGCAAACAAGGTAAGGGAGTCTGTAAAACAAATTACCAGAAATNGTGAATTATTAGACAGCAATGAAATACTAAAGACAACATTGAAAATAAGAAATACATATTTAGACCCACTTTCATTAATTCAAATACTATTAATGAAAAAATTAGTTAAAAAAGAAATTACTGAAGAAGAAAAGACCTCACTCTTATTGTCAATAAATGGACTGGCCGCTGGATTAAGAAACACAGGCTAGAAGATGAGTGATAATTTAATTGATATTAAAGAATATTCACATTTCATTAATGATGTTTTAGATGAATCAGGAAAAATAGCAATGAAATATTTCCGACAAGTAAAAGATCTAACCTTGAAGGGAGATTACAGTCCTGTTACAGAAGCTGACAAAAATATTGAAAGTTATATTAGAGAAAGAATAAACAGTCAATACCCTGATCACACAATAATAGGTGAAGAGTTCGAGACACCNCATACTTCATCGGAATATACTTGGTATCTAGATCCAATTGATGGAACAAGAAGTTTTATTGCTGGTAAACATGATTTTGGGACACTAATAGCTTTAAGAAAAAGTAACGAATTACTTGGCGGTGCTATAGATTGTCCTGCACTAGAAGAAAGATGGGTATCGTTTACTAATGGTTCAACTCTTGTAAATGGAAATAAGACTTCATGCAGATCAGTAAATGACCTTGAGGATGCAGTTATGGCTACTACATCAAGTCATGAATTTGGTATGGCAAAATGGAAAGCATATCAATCTTTAGAACAGTCGGTTAAAGTAACTACCACAGGTAGTGATTGTTATAACTATGGCCTTTTAGCAAGTGGATATATCGATATTGTTGCAGAACGATTAACTGCTCCTCATGATTACTTACCTTTAATAAATATTGTTCAGGGTGCTGGTGGAGTTATAACAGACTGGGATGGTAATAAGCTAGGATTTGATGCAAAAAATGTTTATGTTCTCGCATCAGCTTCTAAAAATCTACATAAACTTGCTTTAAATAAATTAACTATTTCTTAAATAAAAAGTAGGTAATTTTAATCTTTTTTCGGCTTTGCCCGGAGATTTAATTTCAGTGACAGTAATAAAAAAACCGGGCTATGCCCGGTCAAATTAAATAATAGGACGAGGCACTTACCTATGTAAGTTCCACCAATTCCAGTTATTTATTTTTAACATTGTTTAAATACTAGTCAAATAACGTGAATTATTTCAACTTTTAGGTTTAGAATTTTGAAAAAATATTTATTTTTAATAACCTCTATATGNTATTAAAATAACTTTCACTTATGAACTTTGAAATTAAAGAAAAAGATGCTTGTGGTGTAGGTTTCATTGCTTCTAGAGCCTTACCACCAACTCATGGGATGACATTAAAAATACTTGAATGCCTTGCAAACCTAGATCATAGAGGGGCAAAATTTGCTGATGGAACCGGTGATGGAGCAGGAGTTCTAACTGAAATACCCTCTGAACTTATAGAAGCTGAATTAAAAGAAAGAGAAATTTCTTACGAGGTTGACCAAAAGCTAGGAATTATTTCATGCTTTTTTGAACATAAGAATGTTGATGAATCAATAAATTTAATTAATAAAAAAATAAAAAAATTTGAGATAGAGATTCTTTATTGGAGAAAAGTTCCAACAGATAAAAGTATTCTTGGAACTATGGCTCAAAACTCTAAGCCAGCTATTTANCAAGGAATAATTTCTTCTAAAGAAAAAAATAAAAAAGGTTTTGAAAAGTATCTTTATTTATTTAGAAAATCATTAGAAAAAGAAATACAAAAACATGAATATTTAAATGTTCATATAAATTCATGTTCAAGCAGAACAGTTGTTTACAAAGGTTTGTTTACAGCTTCACAAACATCAGATTTTTATTGGGATTTAAGAAATCCTTTATTTAAAACTAGATTTGGTATTTTTCACCAAAGGTTTTCAACAAATACCTCTTCAACTTGGGATAAAGCACAACCTTTTAGGATGATCGCTCATAATGGTGAGATNAATACAATTGGTTCAAACTATTCCTGGATGAGAGCAAGAGAAGTTGATGCTACATCAAATGAATGGAAAGAAGATATAGAAGTAATAAAACCATTTATAGATGAGAATCTTTCTGACTCTGGTCAATTTGATAATGCAATAGAGTTACTTGTACAATCTGGAAGAAAACTTGCTCACGCACAGGAGATGTTGATGCCATCAGCATGGGAAAATAACCCAAGATTTAATGAAAAAGAAAAAGCATTTTATCAGTATCACTCATTTCTTTCAGAACCATGGGATGGGCCAGCTGCGATTATAGCTTCAGACGGAAAAGATATTATTGCTGGATTAGATAGAAGTGGTTTGAGACCAATGAGATGGATGGTTTCTGATAGATATGTTCTTGCAGCATCTGAAGTTGGAATTTGCCCATCTGTAGAGGCAGGGGCATACAAGACTGCTCAATTAGAACCAGGCCAAACAATTAGATACAGAATTAAAAATGATGAACTACTTGAAGAGAAAGATGTTATAAAAAAACTTAGTGAAAAAAATCCATATAAAGAATGGGTAAAATCTAAACCTTTAAAGGTCGATGTTGANTTTAATGATTTAGGAGATGAAGGAATTGATCAAGAAAAGTTAGGAAACTTCTTTGAGTACACACCAGAAGAAGAAAGACTTATTTTACAACCTATGATCAAAGGAGAAACACCAACTGGATCAATGGGTAATGATTCACCTCTTGCTATATTAAGTAAAAATAACCCAAGATTAACTAGATATTTTCATCAAATGTTTGCGCAGGTTACAAATCCACCAATAGATCCAATTAGGGAAAGACTTGTAATGTCTACTAAATCATACCTTGGNAAAAGAGGTTCAATATTAAAAGAGACAGCACAACAGGCAAGCTTGATAGACCTTAAGTCNCCTATTTTAAGTAAAGGGATTTATGATAAATTAATTTCAAAAGATTTTACTGGAAAAAAATCTAAAGAATTTAATACAACATTTAACAAGTCTGAAAAAAATCTTGAAGAATTTCTTGATAACTTATGCAAGGAAGTTGAGCTTGCAATAACTGATAAAAAGAAGTCAATTATTATATTCACAGATAGGAATATTAAAGAAGGGGATTCTGTAGCTCCTTCGTTACTTGTTGTAGGATTAATTCATCACTACCTAATCGAAAAAGGCATTCGATTAAAAGCATCCTTAGTAATGGTCTCAGGAGAAGTTAGAGATGCTCATGATTTAGCTTGTNATATTTCATATGGCGCCTCAGCTGTCTGGCCTTATTTAGCTTTAGAGAAATCAAGATTATTAGCAGTAAATAATCCAGAATTAGAAATAACCCCATCAGAAGCACAAGAAAACTACAGAGATGCTTTAAACAATGGTTTGTTAAAAATAATGTCAAAAATGGGAATTTGCACTGTTGCTTCATACAGAGGTTCAGAGCTTTTCGAAATAATTGGATTAAATAAGAAATTAGTTGAAAAATCATTCAAATTTTCAAAAATAAGAACTGAGGGAATTGGTTTAGAAGAGCTTAATGATAATTTATCTATTTATTCATCAAGTATTGAACATAACTTATCCGACATAGGAGGATTTTATAAACATAAAAGAGGAGCTGAAACNCACATTTCCTCACCAACCANTGTTTTAAAACTACAAAAAGCTGTTAAATCTGGAGACAGAGATGAATGGACTAATTATATTGAATCTTTAGAAGACAGGGATGAAGTGCAAATAAGAGATTTATTTACCCTTCCTGAAGGTATTAGTGAGATAACTAATAAACAAGATCCTGAATTATTAAATGATATTTATAAAAGATTTACAATCAGTTCAATGTCTCTTGGAGCACTTTCTGAAGAGGCACACCAGGCTCTTGCAATTGGAATTAATAAATTAGGAGGAAAATCAGGTTCTGGTGAAGGAGGAGAGGACCCTAAGAGATTTGGTACAGAAAAAAATTCTAAAATAAAACAAATTGCATCAGGACGTTTTGGTGTAACTCCAGATTATCTAGCTTCTGCTGAAGAGTTTCAAATAAAAATGGCTCAAGGCTCAAAACCAGGTGAAGGAGGACAATTACCAGGGTTTAAGGTTGATTCACATATCGCAAAATTAAGACATACAACAGAGGGTGTAACTTTAATTTCTCCACCGCCTCATCATGATATATATTCAATTGAGGATTTAGCTCAATTGATATACGATTTAAAAACTTTTAATCCAAATTGTCCAGTAAATGTAAAGCTAGTTTCAGAACCAGGAGTTGGAACAATTGCTGTTGGAGTTGCAAAAGCCGGTGCTGATATTATCACAATAGCAGGAAGTGATGGTGGCACAGGAGCAAGCCCTTGGACAAGCATTAAACATGCTGGTTCACCATGGGAATTAGGCTTAACAGAAACACACCAAGCTTTGGTCGAAAACAATATGAGAAGCAATGTATTGATAGAGGTTGATGGAGGTTTAAGATCTGGAAAAGATGTAATAGTAGGTGCTATTTTAGGTGCTGACAGGTTTGGTTTCGGAACACTTCCTTTACTTGCTTTAGGATGCAAAATGGTTAGACAATGTCATGAGAACACATGCCCAGTTGGTATAGCCACACAAGATGAAAATTTAAGAGCAAAATTTCCAGGCGCTCCAGAGCAAGTTATACAATTGTTTACTTTTATTGCAGAAGATATACAAAATTATTTAACCATGTTTGATGTTTCTTCTCTTGACGACTTAATAGGCCATGCTGATCTTCTAGGTTTAAAAGTTTTAGAAAATAATTTACCATCAAGCTTGCATAAGTTATTGGTTAATGCTGTTTCTGATAAAAAGCATCCAGGCTTTATTAGACATGAGGAAGGAAGACTATCTAGGAGAATTACTAGTGAGGTTATAAACTCATTAGATTCTAATGAATCTTCATTCATACAATACCCAATCGCAAATCAAGATAGAAGCATAGGGGCAAGATTATCTGGGGAAATTTCACTTATGAAATATGATGAGAAACTAATTAAACATCCGGCATTTTTATCATTTTCAGGCGCAGCTGGGCAAAGTTTTGGTGCATTTATAAGAGATGGTATAAATCTTAAACTTACTGGAAGTGCAAATGACTACGTAGGAAAAGGTATGGGTGGAGGCTCTATTACTATTATCCCGCAAGGCAAGAAAATGAAGGGAGCATATCACGGAGCAGGCAATGCACTTTTGTATGGGGCTACAGGGGGTCAATTATTTATTTCAGGAAAGGTAGGTCAAAGGTTTGGAGTAAGAAATAGTGGGGCCATTGCGNTAGTTGAAGGTTGCAGTGCTCATGGTGCAGAGTACATGACTGGAGGAACTCTTGTTATATTAGGGAGAATTGGCTTTAACTTCGGTGCTGGGATGACAGGTGGAAAAGCAATAGTTTTAAACACCCAAAAGAACTTTGAACAATATATCTCAAAATCTGCTCCTGATTCTCGAAAGATTAATGAATTGGATCTAATTGATATTAAGACTTTACTTATGAAGCATATTGAACAAACAGGATCCCAAGTTGCTAAAGATTTAATGGAAAAAGAAGACGATTGGTCATCAATGTTTACTGTTTTTGGAGGAATTGTTGATGTTAAAAATAAAGAAAACCTTTTAAATAAAGAAGAAATTAAAGCATTAGATTAAAATTTTTCTGTTATTACAGACTATTTCCATATACCATTGATTTATGTCAAAAATTAAAGATCAAACATTNTCTTCCAAAGTTTCTTGGGAGTCAACTAACGGGTTGCTTGATTCTGTAAAAGTTGATGAAGTAGGAGTAAAAGAAAGAGTAAGTTCTTTATCTACTAGAAGTATCAAAAGAGAATCAAAACTCCAGGCTCTTAATTATGTTGTTTCTATGTGTGATTTAACAACTTTAGAAGGTGAAGANACAGAGGGAAAAATACATCAGATGACAGCNAAAGCNATNAGGCCTGATCCAACAGATGATGATGTTCCTAGTGCAGCTGCAGTTTGCGTCTATCCTTCATTGGTATCAACAGCTAAAGAAATAATTGGAACCTCAAATGTAAAAGTAGCTTCAGTATCATCATATTTTCCAAGCGGTCAAGTTCCTATCGAGTCAAAGTTGCTTGATACACAATATGNAATTGATGAAGGTGCAGATGAAATAGATATAGTTATTAATAGAAAAGCATTTTTTGAAGGAGATTATAGAAAAGTATTTGATGAAATAGTTGCACTAAAGGAAGCTTGTGGAGATAAACATTTAAAAACGATTCTTGAAGTTGGTGAACTAAGAACATATGACAATATAAAAAAGGCAAGTTTGATTGCCTTGGGCGCTGGTTCTGATTTTATTAAAACATCTACNGGNAAAATATCTAATGGTTCATCAAAAGAAGCATGNNTAGTTATGGCAAANGCTGTATATGAATTTAAAGAGAGTACTGGNTTTAGTGCAGGAATAAAAGTNGCNGGAGGNATTAGAAANTCTAAGGATGCTATAAGGTATTTAATTATTATNAANGAAGAATTAGGGGAAGAGTGGCTNAGNCCNNATTANTTTAGGTTTGGNGCNTCNAGNTTATTAGANGATGTATTAAGACAAATTAGAAAACTTAAAACTAATGCCTATCAATCTAGTTATTATTTTCCAAGGGGTTAAATATGGATAAATGGGAATATTCAGAATCAATTGAATCAGATAGTATTGTTTCTATCCAATCAAAATATGGGCATTTTATTGATGGTAAATTCTCAACACCAAATTCTAAAAAATATCTCAAAACTGTATCCCCATCTACTGAAGAAGTATTAGCTTCTATATCAATTGGAAATAAGAATGATGTAGATTCAGCAGTTAATTCGGCAAAAGAAGGATTGAAGATTTGGTCAAAAACTGCACCTAGTGAAAGGGCTAAATATCTATATAAATTAGCAAGATTAATACAAGAGAGATCAAGAGAATTCGCTGTACTTGAAAGCATGGATGGCGGAAAGCCCATTAAGGAATCAAGAGATTTTGACTTACCTCAAGTTGCAGCCAATTTTTTCTATTTTGCTGGCTGGGCTGACAAATTAGATATTTCATGGGGTACCAAAGAAATGAAACCCTATGGCGTTGTCGGACAGATTATCCCGTGGAATTTTCCTTTGCTCATGCTTGCTTGGAAGGTAGCACCAGCTCTAGCTACTGGAAACACGGTTGTATTAAAACCAGCTGAGACAACACCTTTAACAGCTTTATTATTTGCAGAGCTTTGTGAAGAAGTNGGGCTTCCNAAAGGAGTCTTTAACTTAGTTACCGGAGATGGAACTACAGGTTCNGAATTAGTGAACCACGAGGGTATTTCAAAAATTGCATTTACNGGATCAACNTCTGTTGGAAAATATATTCAGAATGCNGTTGGNGAAAGGGATATTGGATTAACTCTTGAANTAGGTGGTAANGCNGCAAATATTGTNTACAANGATGCTGCTTTAGATCANGCAGTAGANGGTGTTGTAAATGGNATATTCTTTAATCAAGGACATGTATGTTGTGCTGGAAGCAGANTGTTNCTCCAAGAAGATATTCATGATGAGTTTATTAATAAATTAGAAAAAAGAATGCAAACATTAAGAGTTGGTAATCCTTTAGATAAAAATACTGATATAGGTGCAATTAATTCTAAAGAGCAACTTGAAAAGATTACTTCATTAGTGAACGAAGGTGTAAACGATGGAGGAGAGTTATTTCAAATTGAATGCGATCTTCCTTCATCTGGATATTGGTTCAGACCTAGCTTGTTTACAAATGTTCAGCCTTCATACAATATTGCAAGAGAAGAAATTTTTGGTCCTGTATTAACTACATTGACTTTTAGAACTCCTGAAGAAGCAGTAGAGATTGCAAATAATACAGAGTATGGTTTATCAGCTGGTGTCTGGACGGAGAAAGGATCTAAAATTCTTTGGACGGCAGATCGTTTAGATGCTGGTGTTATTTGGGCTAATACATTTAATAAATTTGACCCATCTTCTCCTTTTGGTGGCTATAAAGAATCAGGTTTTGGAAGAGAGGGAGGTAGGCATGGTCTACTTTCATATTTGAAGGTCCAGTCATGACAGAAATAAAAAAAACTTATAAGAATTATGTAGACGGCAAATATGTAAGATCTGAATCAGGTAAAACTTACACGATTGAACTAAAGAGTGATAGCTATGAATTACCTCTTACTTCTAAAAAAGACCTTCGTGATGCTGTTACATCCTCTAAAAAAGGTTTTGATAGTTGGAATGGGCTTAGTCAGTACAACAAAACACAAATAATTTACAGACTATCAGAAATGCTAGAAGGCAATAGGGATAGTTACGTTGAGTTGCTTCTAGAGCATGGCTTAACAAAATCAGCTGCTAATAAAGATATTGATAACGCTATCAATACAATTGTCTGGTATGCAGGTCTTGCTGATAAATGGGAACAGCTTACTGGAAATTTAAACCCTGTTGATGGTGAGTTTTTTAATATTTCACATCAAGAACCTTTGGGTATTGTCTTCATCTTGAACTCGGACGAAGTCTCAATGGATGCTTTAGTTCGTTCATTTCTTCCATCTTTATCAGTCGGTTGTTCTGTTGTGAATTTATCTGAAAAAAATGCTGTTCTTTCCTTAAAACTTGCAGAGGATGTTAATAATTCAGATTTACCTTCAGGCTCATTGAATCTACTTTCAGGCGACTTTTCTAAACTTATTGATGATATAAGTAGACATGTAGAAATTAATGGATTCGCATCTTACAAGAAGTTAGATAAAGAAAGTTTAAAAACAGTAAATGAAAATGCATCCACCTCAGTAAAAAGGATATTTCACCTACCTAGTGAAGATGGTTTAAGTTCAATATTGCCTTTTATAGAAACAAAAACTGTTTGGCACCCAAAGGGTAGATAAATCTGTCATACCCCTTATTTAAAATAATATTTGTAACTCATTAACCCTGTATAAGCTGTCTTGATTATTTCAAGACAGCTTATTTTTTATCTTTACTAATATTATTTAATTATGAAAGACCGTACATGGGGTGATATACCTGTTCCAAATATTTATAAAGAATTAAAAGGTGAATTTGTAGAATTTATAGAGGAAGAAGAAAAACTTATATGTCGTTTTCCTGTTCAGGATAAATACTTCAACCCAATGGACACAACTCTTGGTGGCATTATTGATTCATGGATGGANGTAGTAATGGGTCCGCTAAGTTTTCTTCTTGGAGAATTAGTTGTTACAAAAGAATTTAAAGCTAAATACATTAGGCCTGTAAACCCATCTTCAAAATATGTTAAGTCTGTAGCTTGGAGAGATTCAGTTAATGAGAAGGGCACTATATTTAAAGCAGAGCTTTATTTAGATAATGGAGATTTGGCTGCAGTTTCTGAAGCAGTATTNGTACAACCAAAAAACTATGAGTCTTTATTTGAAAACATGTAGGCAGAAAAAATAATTGTAACAATCCCAACTATTTGTATAAAAGTTGTTTCTTCATTTAAAAATATGTACCCAAAAAATATAGAAAAAATTGGTACAAGGTAGATAGTTATAGAGCCTATGATTGATCCAACATCTCCAATAAGTTTATAAAAAGAGAGAAAAGCTATTCCACTACTACCTATACCAAGTAAAAGCATTGGAAATAANGATTCACCTATTGTTGGAATTACAAATTCAGTATTGAAAATAAATAAAATGAAAGAAAANAGAGATGCATATCTTAATGCAATTTTTAAAACATTTAGGGCACCCAATTTTTCAATTAGTGGTTGAATAATATTTGCAGCAAAGCCATAACTTATGGAAGCTATAAGTGCTAAAAATGTACCAATTTCAAGATCTAAATTTANCTTATTAAATCCAAATGTTAGAAGATATATTCCTATGAAACCCAATCCAAGATAAAATTTTTGTGCATTTTTAATTTTTTGAGAAAAGAAAAATACACCAATGATGCTAATGAAAACTGGAGTCGTTCCATTTATTAATCCAGCAAGGCTTGATGATATCGTTTCTTCAGATGCAGCAAAAAGATAAAAAGGTAATGACATCCATAGAAAACCTACAAAGGATATATTTAGATGATCTTTTTTACTTAACTTATCAATTTTTGTCACAAATAAATTCATAAAAAGCATACCTATAAATATTCTGTAAAAGGATATGTGAAATGGATTCAATTCAACCAAAGCTAATTTCATAAGCAAAAAAGAGGAACCCCAAAGTGAAGAAGTGAGCAATATTTGAAGATAGTTTCTTAATGACAATTTATTTTCTCCTAGTTAAAAAATACATGAGTCACCATCCAACAGGGTAGAAGGATTTAGTGTTAGTGGTTCAAACTGACACAAAGGCGACTCTTTTCTACTCTATATAGGTTTAATATTTATACATCTAGGTCAGTAATTATTACAGTATTTTCTCTCATTTTTAACAATTTATTGACTGGTAGATCAGAGCCATTTAAAGCCTTACTTAAAATGTCTTTCTTATTCTCTCCAGTTACAAGTAAATAAAGATTTGAAATATTACTTAATAATTTGAAAGTTGATGTAATTCTCCATTTTGAAATAATGTTTACTTCATTTGCAATAAATAAATTATCAGTTTCTTCGAGACCAGCTGTGTTGGGGAATAGGGAAGCAATATGCCCATCATCTCCTAAACCAATGACTCCTGAATCAAATGTAGTAATATTTTCTTTTAAGCTTTGAGAATAAAGCTCTGCATCTTCGTGTGGGTTATCTCCAGAGTATTTAATGGCTAATATTTTTGAATTTGTTTGGCTAAAATTTGAGTCAATCATTTTTTGATTAGAATTTTCATCTGTTAACGGTACCCATCTATCATCAATGGTCCATAGAGTTATATTTGAGAAATCACTTATATCATTTAGCATCATTGAGTATGCAAGTTTTGGAGTACTCCCACCAGATAATCCAATTGAAAAATCATTACTTTTAGATTCCATAATATTTGTTGCTATTAAATTTGANAGACAAGAAGAGGCCTCTTCATGGTTATTTGCTTTATAAATTTCTATTGCTTCTGACATAAAAAATATTGTTACACTTAAATCTTTGAGTAGTATCAATGATAGTGGAAAAACATATAGTAATAGAAGGTAATCATCAATTAAAGGGTGAGTTAGAAGTTAAAGGTGCAAAAAATGCTGTCTTGAAACAGATGGTTTTACCTATACTTGCTGAAGGAGATTATACCCTTTCAAATGTTCCAAACATCGCTGATGTTTTATANATGCAAGAGGTTCTTGATGTTTTAGGTATAAAAACAGAATTAACTGATAATAAACTACATATTCATTCTCCTAAAGATATAGGTATAGAGGCACCTTATGAATTAGTTCAGAAAATGCGTGCATCAATTATNATCTTAGGTCCATTGCTTGCACGAAAAGGAGAAGCAAAGATTGCTTTTCCAGGTGGTGACGAATTAGGACCAAGACCAGTCCAAATGCATTTAGATGCATTAGAGAAAATGGGTGCTTACTTTACACTAGATCACGGTGTTTTAACTGGTAAATCAGATGGTTTGAAAGGTGTAGAGATAAATTTACCTTATGCATCTGTTGGAGCAACAGAGAACACCTTACTNGCAGCTGTATTAGCAGAAGGAAAAACAGTAATAGAAAATGCTGCTAGAGAACCTGAAATAGTTGATTTGGTCGAAATGCTGAAAAAAATGGGAGCAGAAATAACAGGTGCCGGNACTAGTGAAATAATTATAGAAGGAGTAAAAAAATTAAAGCCAACAAATCATGAGGTTGTTGGAGATAGAATTGCAGCTGGAACTTTTTTATCAGCTTTTCTTGCTACTCATGGATCAGGAGTTGTACGAGGAATAAATCCGGAAAACTTACCTATGGAAATAAAGAAATTAAAAGAAATTGGTGCAAAAATCAAAGNGGAGGATAATTCAATTGAAATATCATATGATGGTAATTTGAATGCAGTAGAGATTTCTACACTTCCATTTCCAGGTATTGCAACAGATCTTCAACCTGTATTTGGTTCACTTTTGTTAAAAGCATCTGGTACTTCAATAATTACTGAAAATGTCTACGATCAAAGGTTTCAGTGGATACCAGAAGTCCAAAGAATGGGCGCTANTGTNCAAACCGGATGGCAGCATGCAATGATTAAAGGAGTGAATAATTTATCTGGTGCCCCTGTAAATTCTACAGATATTAGAACAGGAGCAAGCTTAGTAATTGCAGCTCTACAAGCTGATGGTTCCTCGAAAATTACAGGGATAGAACACATAAATAGAGGTTATGAAGATATTGTTGCCTCATTAAATTCACTTGGCTCGAAAATTGAATATAATTAATTTATATGAGTAACGACAAAAGTATAGAATTCCCAACCATTAAAAATAGAGATGAAAATGGGGATGTTGACATGGAAGTTTTAAATGAAACTATTGAGTATATTCGACCAGCTGTTCAGGCTGATGGAGGAGATATCAAACTTGCTTCAGTTAATGATGGTGTCGTAAATATTGAAATGCTCGGAGCTTGTCAAGGCTGTCCACTTTCAATAGCTACTTTAAAAAGCGGCATAGAAAGAATTTTGTTGGATAAAGTACCAGGTGTTGTAGAGGTTATTGCTACTTAGTTAGTAGCGGTTTTATCAGAAAAACTCGTATATAAAGATAGTCCAAAAAGTAAATCATTTTGTACTAATGGCTCTAAAACATATTGAATTCCGTTTTTAGTAACACTTCCAGCAAGCTGTTTAGGGTCACTTACCTCGTCGTAAAGTCCTAGATTAGTTAGGATAGATTCTCTACCATCCTTATCCAGAGTATCGTCAGATAGAGTAATTATAAGAAGAAAGAATAGTTTAGTCTGCTGGGCGTTAGCTTCTTCTTTTGTTGAAGGTGCAAAAAATTCTATTCTTGAAACAACGTTCTCGGTAATAAACATATTTATGACAAAAACATTATTGATGTTGGATTCATCTCCTGAATCTCCAAAACTATAATATAAAGCTTCTTTTGTCTCGGACGTCCATTTAACATTATNTGGATTCATAGAAAAATAACGAATTGTATCCTCATCTTCAGAGATTGTACTNACAAGTTGATTCCAATTAGAAACAAACTCCTCAGATGATTTACCTAGACCTTGATAATTAAAACTAATAGCTACATCTTCAGAAGTTCCAATCTCCTGATCTATTGATTCGTCAACAGTTTGGCTGCATTGAATTAAAACTAAAAATGACAAAGTTAAAAATATAATCTTTTTCATTTAAAATATCTCTTTCAGATTTTTAAGATTTTTTCTCCATATTAATTTTAGAACAGGCGCNCCGAAAAACTCACCAATGAATCCTCCTAAATAGATTGGAAATTTAAGAGTTTCTTCCCAGTTAAATTTTGTATTATTGTCATCAATTTCTTCAAGTATGAATTTACCTTTTCCTGTAACAATACCAACATGATCTACTGCTATTGTTTCTTCTTCTACCCATTCAGTTACTGTCATATAGTCATAAAGTTTTATTGGNCCAACTACTGTAAGAACNTTCATTTTTGCACCAATTCCAGAGTTATTTTCAGATAAAAAATCTATTTTTTCTGCATCATTCATCCAATTTGTATGGTTCTCAAGTCTAGAAACCTCATTCCATACTGTTTTTAATGGNGCATTTATTATTGTTGAAACTTTTATTGTTTTACTCATTGCTTGTTAAACAATCTTACTTCATAAGTAGAATAAATAAATATGAAAAAATCTGAATATCTTTATCTAGACCATGCTGCAACTACTCCTATGCGAGAAGTTGCAATCAAAGCATTTATTGATGCTGAACACGAAGGGTTTGCAAATTCTTCTGGGGGACACAACTTATCTAGAAAAGCAAAAAATATATTAGAAGAATCAAGAGAAACAATTTCATCTATTTTTGAGGTTGCNCCTAATGAGATAATATTTACTAGTGGAGGAACAGAAGCAGATAACTGGAGTATCAAGTCATTATTTAATAAAGAGACAGATTCTAATGCTAATTTGGTTACTTCAAGTATTGAACACGAAGCAGTCCTTGCTTCAGCTGAGTGGATTAAAGATAATGATTTTACAGTAACATTTGCAGAATGTTTAGAAACTGGAGAATTAGATAAAAATAACTTTCTTAATGCCATAAATAAGAACACAATTGTAGCTTCTGCGATGTGGGCTAATAATGAAACTGGGATAATCCAACCCATTAATGAGCTAACAAAGGAAGTAAAGAAAATAAATTCAGATACTTTATTCCATTCAGATGTTGTTCAGGCTGTCGTTTCAGCTAAACAAAATTTTCATAGTGAAGGAATACAGAGTGCAGCAATATCAGCCCATAAAGTTGGCGGCCCAAAAGGAGTTGGGGCAATGTTTCTAAGTAATGAATTTAAATTACCAAGTATGCTCCATGGTGGCAAGCAAGAACTTGAGAGAAGAGCAGGAACAGTAAATGTTGCAGGAGTAGCATCTTTCGCTGCTGCTCTCCAAGAACAACAGAATAATTTTGATGACGAAATTGCCATAATGATGAATGAGAAATCAGAGTTTGAAGAAATTGTAAAAAACAATTTTAAAGTAAAAATTATTGGGGAAAATGAAAAACGTTTGGCTCATATTAGTAATATTCAATTTGAAAAAGTAAATTCAGAAGTATTAATGGTAGATTTAGATTTAAATGGATTGGGTGTTTCAAGAGGATCTGCTTGCGCTAGTGGTGCTCAAAGACCATCACATGTCCTTGAAGCAATGGGAATTAAAAAAGAATATATTAATAACCACTTGAGATTTAGTTTTGGATGGTCAACCGGACTTGGTGAAGGAAAAAAAGCAGCTCAGATTCTATTAAATTCTTTGGAGAANATNTCATGAGAATTTTAGTTGCTATGAGTGGAGGTGTTGACTCGTCTGTAGTTGCNGGANTATTAAAATCACAAGGNCATGAAGTTATAGGCGTAACAATGAAACTTTGGGAGGGCCCTAATGGTGAAATGCCCGAAACTGGTTGCTGTACAGCTTCAGATAGCGAAGATGCAAGGAAAGTCGCAGCAAAATTAGATATTCCATATTATGTAATGGATTATACAGAATCATTTTCAGAGGATGTCGTTGATAATTTTGTAGGAATGTACGCTAAAGGATTAACTCCTAATCCATGTGTTGAATGTAATAGATCTGTAAAGTTTGATCACTTTTTAACACAAGCAAAAAAATTAAATTGTGAAAAAGTAGCGACTGGTCATTATGCCAAAATAATTAATAATGACAATACTTACGAACTTCATAAGGCTGATTACTTAGATAAAGATCAATCTTACGTTCTTCATATGCTGACNAGTAAAAAATTNGAATATATTGAATTTCCACTGGGAACTATTTCAAAACCAGAAGTAAGGCAAATTGCCGCTGAATTAGGACTTAAAACAGCTTTTAAAAAAGATAGTCAAGATATCTGTTTTGTTGGTAAAAAAGATTATCGAAATTTTGTAAATACNCGAGTAGATATTTCTTCATCAGGTGAAATTGTTGACAATAATGGAAAAAAAATTGGTGAACATAAAGGTNTACATGAGTTTACTGTTGGTCAAAGAAAAGGACTTCCTGGAGGACAAGGAGAAGCTAAATATGTAACAAAAATAGATGTTACTTCAAAAAAGGTACATATTGGAGAGAGAAAAGATTTATTGGTTCAAAATTTTTTACTAGATGAAGTCTCTTTTGTTAATGATATTGTGACTAATGATCTCACTATTCAAACTAGATATAATTCAGAGGATTTGCCATGTAACATAAANGAAGTTGGAAATGGTCAAATAGAGGTTAATTTACATNAATCAACTTATGGTGTAGCACCAGGCCAGTTTGGCGTTATNTATCANGGAACAAAACTAGTTGGAGGGGGAAGGATTTCCTCAAAAGTATTAGAAAAGTCTGGTAATGGATAAAAAAAAAGTAAACGAAATAATTAATAAATTATCCAAGGCTGAACATGATTATTACGTCTTAAATAAGCCAACAATGTCAGATGCTGAATATGACAAATTATATAAAGAATTAAAGAGCATAGAAGAATCAAATCCAGAATTAATTCTTNCCTACTCACCAACACAAAGAGTTACAGGGACACCTAGTAATGCTTTTCAACAAGTAGAACATAGGCAAAGAATGTACAGTCTTGATAATTCAGAAAATATTAATGATATTGAAAAATGGCTTGAAAGACTTGAAAAAATTACAGATGAAATGCTGTTTCCAATTGTTATAGAACCAAAAATAGATGGACTCGCTATCTCATTAATTTATGAGGATGGCTTATTTGTTCAAGGATTAACTAGAGGNGATGGCTTTATNGGAGAGGATGTAACNCATAACGTTAAAACTATTAAAAATATACCTTTGAAATTAAAAAAGGAAACAAAAGGAATTTTAGAAATAAGAGGCGAAGTTTATATGCCAACGGAAAGTTTTAATATATTNAATGATTTTAATAAAAAAGAAAATATACCCACGTTTATAAATTCAAGGAATGCTGCAGCAGGTTCTTTGAGGCAAAAAGACTCTAATATTACAGCTACACGTGATCTAAGATTGTTATCTTATCAACTGATTAATCATGAAGAGATAGATCTTTCTTTAAACTATTCAAAACAATTAAATAATCTTAAAAAATACGGTTTTCAAGTTAATAACTTTTATGAAGTATCAGATATAAATGAAATTAAAAAAATATTAGATGAAATAGAAACTATGAGAGATAAGTTTAGTTATCAGATTGATGGAGCAGTATTGAAAATAGATTCTGCAACTTCACANGATCAGTTAGGGTNTACATCTAAAGCACCAAGATGGGCTATTGCTTATAAATTTCAAGCGGAAGAACAAACTACTGTNTTNAAAGATATAAAACTACAAACTGGAAGAACAGGGGCAATTACNCCAGTTGCTGTATTAGAGCCTGTAAGTGTTGGAGGAGCAATGGTATCATTTGCTACCTTACATAATCCCGATGAAATAAAAAGAAAAGATTTAAGAATTGATGATTATGTAATAATTAGAAGGGCCGGAGATGTCATCCCCGAAGTGGTANCACCTATTATTGAGCGAAGAGACGGCAAGCAAAAGAAATGGAAATTACCAATAAAGTGCCCTTGTAATGAATTTGAAATTGAGTTTATTAAAGAAGAGAAGGTTCCAAGGTGTAAAGGAAAAACAAAATGTAATCTTGCTAAAAAAGAGGGAATTATCTTTTTTGGNTCAAGGGCAGGATTGGAAATTGATGGTTTAGGTAAAGAAACTATTGAAACATTAATAGAAAATAATCTTATTAAAAGGGTTGAAGATATTTATGATTTAAAATTTGAGGAATTAATTTCTTTACCTCAGTGGGAAGAGAAAAAGACAAACAATTTATTAAAAGCTATATCAAATTCCATTAATGCTGATCCAGAAAAATTATTGACAGCTTTTGGAATCAGACATGTTGGNAAAAGAACTGCTAAGCAGCTTATTCAAAATTTTGGATCTATCAATGGAGTATTAAATGCGACTAAAGATAAGATTGAAATGATTCATGGCATTTCCGAAAGTGTTGCCGACTCTTTAACTGAATGGAAGTCAGATAATGAAAATATTAAAACTATATCTTCTTTAGAAAAACACGGATTCAAATTCGATAAAAAAGCACCAACTTCTACAGGCAAGTTAAATGGTAAAACTTTTGTAATTACTGGCACTTTAGAAAATTATTCTCGTCAGGATCTCATCAATTTAATTGAAAGTTTGGGTGGTATTGTCACGACTTCAATATCTAAAAATACAGATATTTTGATAGCTGGAAAAAAATCAGGTTCAAAACTTGATAAAGCACAAAAATTAAATGTCAAAATTATGAATGAGGATGAAGCTTTAAATTATATTAATAAGTAGAGAATGTCCATGTGAATTCTCCAACATCTGGAAGCCCAGTAACCCTACTCCAAGTAATTTTTATTTCATGTTTTCCTGGATTCCAAACTTCGAAAGTTTTATTTGGACCAGGTTTCCATACATAAACACCAGTTCCCTCTATATAGAGTATTTCAGAGCTTGGAATTATATAGTTATCAACTATAAGTGTTAACTCATAACCAACAGGTAAATCTATTTCTAAAGAAGCTTGTTGTGGAACTTGATCATTTGGAAGAGGAGAAATATTTTCAATTACACTTGGTAATTCTTTTGTTTCATTGTTGTTTTGGTAAAAACTAATGCCAAAATAGATAGTTAAAGATAATAAAGCTGTTAAAGAAAGAATAATTAATCTATAAGTGTTCTTTTTCATACATTAAAATATTATCTAATAAATAAAAAGAGACCAATATGAAAACAGAAAAAATTAAGGAAATAATTGAAAATTTAGACATAGAAAACCCGTCTAAGGAAGATATTGAAGCAATTGAAGAAGCTGTAACGCTTTTAGATACTGGTCTTATAAGAGTTGCAGAGCTTATTAATNAAGAATGGGTCGTTAATGAGTGGGTGAAAAATGCAATATTGCATTATTTTGTTATAAAAAAATTAAAAAAAATAGAAACTGGTGAAATTGAATATCTTGACAAGTTAGAACCGAAAAAAAATTATGAAGAATTAAAGATAAGGGTAGTACCTCCTGGNGTGGTAAGATATGGAGCATTTTGTGAACCTGGTGTAGTTGTAATGCCAGGATTTGTAAATATTGGAGCGTATGTTGGNTCTGGAACAATGGTTGATACTTGGGCAACAGTTGGTTCTTGTGCTCAAATTGGAAAAGATGTACATCTTTCTGGTGGAGTTGGCATTGGAGGTGTGCTTGAACCGCCTTCAGCTATGCCTGTCATAATTGAAGACGGAGNATTTATTGGTTCTAGATCGATAATTGTTGAAGGGGTAAAAGTTGAAAAAGGNGCAGTTATAGGTGCAAATGTTACGCTAACAGCTTCGACACCAATAATTGATGTAACTGGTGAAACAGCAAAAGAATATAAAGGTNTAGTTCCCAGCAATGCTGTTGTAATTCCAGGAACAAGACCAAAAGAGTTTCCGAGTGGAGAATTTCAAACACCCTGTGCTTTGATAATTGGAAAAAGAAAAGATTCAACAAATAAAAAAACATCTTTAAATGAAGCATTAAGGACATTCGGAGTAGACGTTTGAAATTAGAGCAATTAACTGAGACATTAATAGATATAGAATCAGTAACAGGAAACGAACAAGAAATATTAACTTTTATTGAAGATTATTTAAATAAAAATAAATTTACTGGTGAAATAATTAAGAATGATGGAGGCTTGATAGCTTATCACTCTCAAACAAATTCTAAAGTTGCTCTAGTTGGTCATGTAGATACAGTTCCTATCCTTGACGATCAAGAAAGGCTATCTGACTCTGAAAAGATTGCTGGTAGAGGAGCTGTAGACATGAAAAGTGGAATTGCTGTAATGATAAATACACTTTTAGATGAAAAAAGTAATGAAGTGGCAATATTTTACACAGCAGAAGAAGGACCAATAAAAGAAAATGGGCTTGAAACTTTAATGCCCATTCTTTTATCTGAATTTAATATTGAATTTGCAATAATAATGGAACCTACAAACTTAGAGTGCCAGCTTGGTTGTCTAGGAACTTTAAACGCTGAATTAACAATTAGTGGAGAATCGTCACATTCTGCAAGGCCTTGGATTGGAGATAATCCAATTTTAAAAATGAATGAACTATTAGTATTTTTAAAAGAAAATGAAGTTAAAGAACATAAAATTGAAGGTTTAGATTTTAAAGAAGTTATTTCAGCAACAAAAATTAAAGGAGGGATAGCAAATAATGTTTTACCTCCTGATATTAAATTAAATATAAATTATAGATTCCTTCCAACACTTTCAAACAATGAAGCAAAAAACTATATTATGGAAAGTTTAGGAAAATTTGGAGAAGTCCAGATAGGGGATATTGCAAATGGTGCTATGCCAAATCTTGAATCTAAACATGTACAAGCATTTATTGATACTACAAAAGTTACTACTAAATCAAAGCAGGCATGGACAGATATAGCNAGATTCTCAAAAGAGAATATACCTGCTGTTAATTTTGGCCCAGGGGATCCTCTTCTTGCACATACTTCAAATGAATTTGTTAATAAAAATCAAATATTAGAATCATATAAGTTACTATTGACCTACTTAAAGAGCTATCGATGAAAAAAGATATAGACATAAAATCAGTTGCAAAATTGGCAGCTATNAAATTAACAGAAGCAGATGAAAGAAAATTTGAAAAAGATTTAAATATTATTCTTGAACATGTTGATGCATTAAGCAAAATGAATATTNAAGATGAAGAAATTAACATACATCCATTAGGTGAAAAACTTAACCTCAGAGAAGATGTTTCAACTGAATTTCTTACACATGATGAGGCAATGAGTAACTCACCAGAAACTGAAGACGGACATTTTGTTGTTCCACCTTCGTTGGATTGAAAATGAATGTTGCTAATTTATCAATTTCAGAAATAAGTAATCTTTATAAAAATAAGGAGCTAAAGCCTTCAGAAGTGTATGAAGAAGTATTTACAAACGCTTCTTTGTCTGAATCAATAATTCATGCTCACCTTAAATTATTCCAAGATGAAGCGACAGCAGCATCAAAGTTATCTGATGAAAGATATATAAATGGGAATCCATTAAGTGATGTTGACGGGATACCTATAGCGATTAAAGATAATATTAATTTAAAAAATCATGAGACTACTTGTTCATCGAAAATGCTTTCTAATTATGTTTCTCCTTATGACGCAACTGTTATTACAAAGTTAAGAAATAGTGGAGTTGTATTTACTGGTAAAACAAATTTAGATGAATTTGCAATGGGCTCATCAACAGAAAATTCAGCCTTTGGCCCAACAAAAAATCCTTGGAATCCAGAACATGTACCCGGAGGAAGTTCTGGTGGTTCAGCAGCTGTAGTCTCTGTTGGGTCTGCTATAGCATCTCTAGGAAGTGATACAGGTGGTTCAATAAGACAACCAGCTTCATTTTGTGGTGTAGTAGGATTTAAACCTACTTATGGGACTGTTTCACGATATGGTTTAGTAGCTTTTGCTTCATCACTAGATCAGATCGGCCCAATCACGAATTCAGTTGAAGATGCAAAAATATTATACAATTCTATAAAAGGACATGATCCTTTAGATGCAACTTCTATAAAAGAAACTTCAGTTGATATACCTACTGATAAAAATGCAAAAGTTGGAGTTATAAAAGAATTAATGGAAGAAGGTATCTCCGATGAATCAAAAAAAGAAGTAGAAAAAACTATAAAGCTTTTAGAAGAAAATGGAAATAAAGTTGTAGANGTTTCGCTTCCTTTAACAAAAATGGCATTAAGCATCTATTATTTAATAGCTCCTGCAGAGTGCTCTGCTAATCTCTCTAGATTNGACGGAGTTAGGTATGGAATNAGAGAGGCTGGAGGTACAAGTTATGAAATGATGGAGAATACAAGAGCAGAAGGTTTCGGAGAAGAAGTAAAAAAAAGAATTTTGCTTGGTACTTATGCTTTATCAGCTGGATATTACGATGCTTATTATGGACAAGCATTAAAAGCAAGGTCAGCTATAACACAAGATTTTGAAAATATTTTTAAATAAGTTGACTATCTTATATCACCAACTACTCCAACACCAGCATTTAAATTTGGTGAAAAAACTGAAAACCCATTAGAAATGTATATGTCTGATCTCTGTACCATTCCTGCAAACCTTGCAGGGATTCCGGCAATAAGTATTCCAAGTGGATTATCAAAGCAAGATATGCCTCTTTCAATCCAATTAATGAGTCCTGCTAGAACAGACTCTTCTCTCCTTGAATTCAGTGAAAGTATTGAAAAATTATTAAGTTTCAATCAAAGATCATCATTATTAAAGGATATGAAATGAATATGGTGCCTACTATCGGAATTGAGACGCATGTTGAATTAAATACTAACTCAAAAATGTTTTGTAATTGTGCTGTAGTAGAGACTGAGAACCCAAATGAAAATTTGTGCCCCACATGTTTAGGATTGCCTGGAGCATTACCCGTACCAAATCTTAAAGCAATAGAATCAATTACAATGCTTGCCTTAAGTGCAAATTGTTCAATTACTAAGAATGGAATGTTTCACAGAAAAAACTATTTTTATCCTGATTTACCAAAAAATTATCAAATTTCACAGTTTGATTTACCAGTAGGAGTTGATGGATCTTTAGAAATTATATTGGATGAAACCAAAGAAACTGTTGAAATAGAAAGAGTACACATGGAAGAAGATACGGGTAAAAGTATACATAAAGGTACTGGCAGGATAGATTCTGCAACAAGTACTTTGTTAGACTTTAATCGATCTGGCGTACCTTTAGTTGAAATAGTAACTAAACCAGTTATTAAATCTTCTAAAGAAGCCGTTTCCTATATTGAGGAGCTAAGGCAGTTGGTTATAGATTTAAAAATATCTGAAGGAAAACTAGAAAAGGGAAATTTAAGATTTGATGCAAATATTTCAGTAGCTAAAGAAAACGACAATGAGCTAGGGGTTAAAGTAGAAATTAAAAACATGAATTCTCTTAGGTCATTAGAAAAAGCAATAGATTATGAAATTGAAAGACAAACTAAATTAATTGAATCAAATGAAGTAGTAATTCAAGAAACAAGACATTGGGATGAAGATAAAGAAGTAACATCATCAATGAGATCAAAAGAAGGTAGCGCGGATTATAGATATTTTTCTGATCCGGATTTACCAAATATGATTCTTACGGATGAATTTATTGATAATATTAAAAAAACCATACCAACTTTACCATCTGAAAAAAGAGACAAACTATCAGAGACGGGCCTTTCCATTTCCGAGTCAAATTATTTAGGAAAGAGTGAAGAATGGATATATAATTTATATCTGAAAACTCAAAAAATAACAAGCGATACAAAATCTACTTATAATCTCATAACAGGTGAGCTCCAAGGTCAGCTTAGAAAAGCTGAGATGGAGGAGTTACCTGAATGGTTAACTTCAGAAAAATTAAGTGAAATAATTAAAATGATTAATGAAAATAAGATTTCTTTTACATCAGGAAAAGAAATCTTAACTAATTTAATTCAAAATGAAATCAGTCCAAGCAAATACGCTGAAGATAATAATTTAATTCAAGATAATGACTCTGATGAAATAGCAAAAATTGTTAAAAATGTTGTTGAGAGCAACACAGAAGTCGTAGAAAGAATCAAAGATGGCGAAGAAAAATTAGTTGGTTTTTTAGTCGGACAAATTATTAAAAGTTCAAAAGGTAATATAAATCCTTCAATAGCTAAAGAATTATTACTTAAAGAGTTATAAACATCACTTGATTTACAATTAAAGCTGAGATTAATCCAATTGTTCCTGCTGCTAGATCATCATAAAGTACTCCAATTTTGCCTGGATATTTTTCCATCTCTGCAACAATTTTTGGTTTTTTTAAAATATCACTAGCACGAAATACTAAAAATCCAGCAATTAAAGGAAGTAAATCACTTTGCGAAACTAAAGTTACAAGACTCATTCCACAAATTTCATCTAATGTTATCCAGCTAGGGTCATCATCTGCTTCATTATCATCAACTACTAAGTAATAAACTAAAATTAATCCAACAAACATAGAGAATAAATAAAGTAGATTTAAATTAAGAAAATAAATTATTAGTGCAAATAATAATGAAGCTAAAGTTCCTCCACCTTTTTTATCTTTAAACAAAAGTTCCCAAAGTAAGCCAACACCAAATCCTGATGCTATAAATTTCTTCATATATTGAATAATAGTATTTTCTCTGGAATGATTTTTTAAAAGGTGTAGTATTTGTAGTTAATAATGGAAAAATCTAAATACATATGGCTTGATGGGGAATTAGTAGATTGGGATTCAGCAAATGTTAGTGTAATGACACATACTCTTCATTATGGAACTGGTGTTTTTGAAGGAATGAGAGCTAGGCAAACTGAGAATGGTTCAGGGGTATTTAGATTAGAAGATCACGTTGAAAGACTCTATAGATCAGCTGAAGCATACAATTTAGATATACCTTTTGATAAAAAAATTATTTCTGACGCAATATTAGAAATTGTAAAAGTTAACAATCTTAATTCAGCTTATATAAGGCCTTTAGTATTTTTAGGAGATGGTGAGATGGGATTATTACCAGGTGATGTTCCCGTGAGAGTTGCAATCGCCGCTTGGGAATGGGGAGCCTATTTAGGAGATGAAGCTGGAAGAGAAGGTGTAAAAGTTTGTATTTCAGACTGGCAAAGAATTAGTCCTAAAAGTTTCCAGCCTTTTGCTAAAGGAGTTGGTGGATACATGAATTCAACCCTTGCAAAGATTGACGCTGTTAAAAAAGGTTTTGATGATGCAATCATGTTAAGCGACACAGGAAGTATCGCAGAGGGTAGTGGTCAAAACATCTTTGCCTTTAAAGATAATATTTTACACACTCCTCCTATAGAAACAGGAGCATTAGGAGGTATTACAAGAAAAACTGTTATTGAAATTGCAAATCTTTTTGATATCGAGTTTCTAGAAAAAGACATAAATGTAGAAGACTTAATGTCTTCTGATGAAATATTCTTTACAGGCACAGCTACTGAAGTTATTGGTATTGTTTCAATTGGCGGTGCTGATATAGGGAACGGGCTAGTAGGAGATTTAACAACAAAAATACGAAATAAGTATCTCGAAATTGTCAATGGTAAAGATGATAATTTCAAAGATTATATAACATTGGTTTAATGCCACAAGAACCAGATATAGATATAAGTAAAATTGAAACCATAAAAGAACTACCTATGCCTGTGCCTAGAAGAACAGAAGTTAGGCCTGCTGAAAATATTAAACCCAATTCTGATGAAGTATTTGGTAATACAGGACCTGATAGCGGTTTTGCTTTAAAAATTGTAAGTAGTTATAAAAATATATGGAATTCTCATCCAAGAAATAAATTAATTAGTTCAGTAATTACAAACTTAATTATTTTCAGAGCGTCTCATTATGGAAGAGCCCCAACAATAAATGATCTCCATTTAGTTTTAGGATTACTTCGAATATCAGAAAATAACACTGGTGAGCTAAATGAAGAGGTTCTCAATAGGTGTGCAAAAGATAAGACTAAAGGGTTACATTTAGTAAAGTTATTTAATTTTCTAAGCTAACCAAATACTTTTATTCCCTATAATCTAATAGTTATGAAGATAGTTAGAGTAAAACACGATAATGATATTTTTTATGGTGAATTAATTGACGATAAGATCATTAGATATGAAGGCTCACCCTTTGTTGTTTGGGAAGAGACTGAGGAAGCATATGACAAAAATGAGGTCCAGCTTTTAGCCCCCGTCCTTCCTTCAAAGGTTGTTGCAGTTGCAAAAAATTATCAGAAACATGCACACGAATTGGGCGTGCTTGATTATCATGCACCTGAAAATCCTGTTTTTTTTATTAAGCCGTCTACTTCAGTAATTGGCTCAGGAGAGTCTATCATCTATCCCTCTATTGGTAAACATGTTGATCATGAAGCTGAGTTAGGTGTTGTAATTGGTAAAATATCAAAGAATTTGGATAAAGATAATTGGATGGATAGTGTCCTTGGTTTTACTAATGCAAATGACTTATCAGAAAGGATACTGCAAGGCCAGGATGGTTCATTTAACGGAAATTTTACTAGGGCAAAAAGTTTTGATACTTTCTGCCCGCTTGGTCCTTTAATCCAAACAGATTTTGAAAAAGAACCTGAATTAAATATAAAATGTTTTGTTAATGATGAATTAAAACAAGATGGAAATACAAGGGATATGATTTTTAGTATTGGAGAGATTTTAGAATTTATAACTTCAATAATGACTTTATTACCTGGAGATGTAGTTTTAACAGGAACACCAGAAGGAGTTAGTAAGGTTTCTCAAGGAGATGAAATAAGAATTGAAATTGATACTATAGGTACATTGACAAATAATATTGAATAAATAATGAAATTAAGAATTGCCCCATCTCCAACAGGAAATTTACACATAGGAAATGCCAGAACGGCATTGTTTAACTGGTTATACGCAAGAGCTAATAACGGTAAGTTTTTAGTCAGAATAGATGACACTGACACGGAAAGAAGCACTGATGAGTATGAAAAAAATATTATTGAAAATTTGAGATGGTTGGGCCTTGATTGGGATGAAGGCATAGAAGTGGGAGAATCTAAGGATACATATAGACAGTCTTCAAGATTTGAAAGATATATTGAGGTTGGTGAAGAGTTAGAAAAGAAAGGATTAGCTTATAGGGAGGAGGGAGCATTAAGGTTTAAGGTTCCAGATGATGGAGAAATCAATTTTGAAGATATTGTTAGGGGATCAATGAGCTTTAATTTGAATGATATAGAAGATTTTGTTATTTTAAGGTCTGATAATTCTCCTACTTACCATCTAGCTTCAACTGTAGACGATATAGATTATAAGATAACAATGGTTGCAAGGGGCGAAGATATTTTATCTTCTACACCTAAACATATTTTATTGATGAATGCTCTAGACTCTAATCATCCAGATTTTTGTCACCTCCCTTTATTATTTGGTCCAGATGGAAAAAAATTAAGTAAAAGACATGGTGATACTTCTGTTTCAGCATTTAAAGAAAAGGGAATTCTTCCTGAGTCACTATTTAACTATATGTGTTTACTTGGATGGTCTCCAGGTAACGATTTAGAAATATTTGATAAAAAATTAGCAATTGAAAAATTTGATTTAAAAAATGTCCTTCCTAATCCTGCAATATTTGATACAAAAAAACTTCTATGGATGAATGGACAATATATACGTGATACAGAAGATAAAATATTTAGAAAACTTTTTCTTAATTCAATTCAAGAATCTATCTCAAGAGATTTATTTGATGAGGAATTGAACAGGATAGACAAAATTGTAAAGTCAGTACAAGAACGATTAGAAACAATGAATGATATTAAGGAACAAGTAATGTTTCTTCTAGATGAACCTTTTGAAGTCAATCCAGATGATTGGACCAATGTAAATACGGAAGACGGTCAGCAATATATGAAAAATATAAGAGACAAATTTATGTCTGCAAATAATTTTGAATTAAATGATATAGAAGAAATTATGAGAGATGAGCTTAAAGCATTAGATATTAAACCTAAAATTGGTTTTCAAATTACAAGAGTTGCAGTTACAGGTACAAAAATAAGTCCTCCTTTGTTTGAGTCAATATACGCACTTGGAAAAGAAACAACTATTGCAAGATTGGCTGAAAGTATTGAAGATTTGTAACAAATAATAATTTAATTACTATATTCTTATTACTTATACGGCCCCGTCGTCCAGAGGCCTAGGACGCTGGGTTTTCAACCCAGAAACGCCGGTTCGAATCCGGTCGGGGCTGCTAACCTTCGGGGATAGTGTAATTGGCAACACAATGGGTTCTGGTCCCATTATTGAGGGTTCAAGTCCTTCTCCCCGAGCATTGGCCCCGTCGTCTAGAGGCCTAGGACGCCGCCCTCTCAAGGCGGAAACGCCGGTTCAAATCCGGTCGGGGCTGCTAGTGTTACTNATTTTNCTNAACCANCTNGGNTGATTNTTTACNANTTGCTTATAATCTTCTAANTCATCNACTTCAAAACTTAATTCCTTATGAAATACTTTTTTATANTTAATNTTTTCATTATTAAGCATTTCAGTATGTTTTTTGNANCTATTTTNNCCATAATGGAATGNTTCAATATAATTTTTACCACCNATAANTGGTGTTCCTGAGTCTTTACTCTCACAAATTAANATTTCATTATTCATACATTCATTTATCCAATTTTTGGCATAATATTTTGTNATATAAGGTANATCTGCATGGCAAATTGTCCANCCTTTATATTTTTTATTNGAATTTAGAAATTCTANAGCTTCTTCACTTAAACCTTTAGATTTTGAAATAAAGGNTTCTATTCCAATTTTTTTAGAATAATCAATTACTGAAGAATCTTTAGTNATTGAAAAAATNTCAACATNNNTCTNTTGGAANGANTTAACAATATTTAGAAACATATGTTTNATNAGGTTAATNCGTNNATCAAGGNTAATATCNNTAGACAATCGNGTCATAGGATCNCTAAAGTCTCTNAAAGGTATNCCAATTATAAAATTTTTNTCCATATATNTATNTCCGTAATACCATGCTATTAACTTAAATATTTGAATGACAAGAAAAACAAAAATAATTGCNACCGTNGGACCAAGNGTAAATTCTAAAGACGGCATAAAAAAATTAGTNGAAGCTGGAGCNGATGTCNTAAGATTAAATTTTTCACACGGCACNGAAGAAGATCANTCCAATGTTGTTAAATGGATAAGAGANTTAGAAAAATCAGTTGCAATTATGCAAGANATTCAAGGTCCAAAAATTAGAACTGGAGAAGCAAAAGAATCNACACAATTTAAANAATCANATGAAATAAAGATAACAAATAAAGAAACTATTTCAGATGACAACNTAATTTATATAAATTATAAAGANNTATTTAAAGATTTAAATTCTGGAGAANGAATNTTTATTGATGATGGACAAATAGTTATAAGNATAATTAAAAAAACAAAATCATCANTGTTAGGACAANTAGAANTAGGTGGAGAATTAAGATCAAATCANGGNGTAGCATTTCCTGATTCTAAANTATCAGTNTCTNCAATTACTGAAAAAGATATTGCTGATNTAAAGTTTGGNAANAAATTAGATNTTGATATCGTAGCCGTTTCTTTTGTAAGAGATGCAAATGATATTAAAAANGTAAGAGAGATNNTAGATAAAAATATAAAAATNATTGCAAAAATAGAATTAAAAANTGCTGTNAAAAATTTAGATTCNATAATCGATGAAGCAGATGGAGTAATGGTAGCAAGAGGAGATTTAGGAGTNCAACTNGATTTAGAAAAAGTACCNTTTNTACANAAGCANATATTAAATGAAGCTAATGCCAAAGGAAAAATAACAGTTACAGCAACAGANATGCTNCAATCNATGAAAGAATCTCATNGACCNACACGTGCTGAGGTTACAGACATTACTAATGCAATNTTAGAAGGTACAGATTGTGTAATGCTNTCTGCAGAAACAGCAATNGGAAATCATCCTGAAGTAGTNGTAAGTGCAATGTCTGACATATGNAAAGAAGCAGATTCAAGGAATGACACATCTGNANTAAGGTTTAAAGAAACTTCTACAGTTGANACATTAACAACATCACTTGCAAAAGCAGCTGTTCAAGTAGCTAATGAAATNGAAGCAAAAGCTATTGTNGCNTTTACAGANACNGGNAGAACNCCTCTTTTAATTTCAAATTACAGGCCNGAAGCACCAATATTTACTATGACNACTATTGATAAAACATACAACCAAATGAANNTTCTATGGGGAGTNCAACAAATAAAGATTGATAGNTTAGAAACNACANCTGAAATGTTTGAAATNGCTNATACTTGGTTNCAAAACAACAAAAANTTTAAAAAAAATGATAAAGTTGTAATTGTTGCTGGAACACCTCCAAATAAAGAGGCTGCAACAAATCTAATTAGAGTAATGAAGATAGGTGAATTTTAATGGGACAAAAAATTGAATTAAAAACTACTAAATTTAACAAAAATGTAATTTTTGATTTAAATAGATCTTTATCTGGACAAGATGGAATTACCTATCATAATATTGCTCAGGCTTCTTTGACTGATGAAGTCAGTGCTCAATTAGCTTTAAAGTTGTTTCAATTTTCTAGTGATATAGAGAATATATTTATCCAATCCAATGTAGTTACTGTTAATTTTTCAACCAATATAGGAACAGCAGTTGAAGAGTATGAAAAGCAGATAGAAGATTTCTTCTTATTTTATAAGGATGAAGAGGAATGAAAGTAGGAGTCACTGGTGCTAGCGGCTTTATTGGAAGAAAACTAACAAAAAAACTTCTTGATAGTGGATATGAAGTAAAAAAATTTGTGAGAAGAGAGCCTCAAGCAGAAGATGAAATTTACTGGAGCCCTTCAAAGAAAGAGATTGATAAAGATAAATTTAAAGAGCTTGATGCTGTTATTCATTTAGCTGGTGAATCAATTGCACCAAAAGATATACTTGGATTCCTTCCATTTGCTGGAGGAAGGTGGAATAAAGAAAGAAAATCAAGGATTTACTGGTCTAGAAAATGGGCTGCTGATTTATTTGTTGAAACATATAAAAGTCTTGAAGAATATCCAAATATATTTATTTCAGCTTCAGGCATAGGAGTTTATGGCGAACATGGTGATGAGGTAATTACAGAAAACACTAGTTACAACAGAGGGTCTTTTGAACAGTTAGTGGTTGAAGAGGCCTGGGAAGATCCATTAAATGAATTAAAGAAAATGGATATAAGAGTAGTAAAAGCTAGAAAAGGAATTATTTTAGGCAGGGGTAATGTTGCAACTGATATTTTTACATTAGTAACTAAATTAAATATAAGTAGCCCAATAGGAAAAGGTAATCAATATTTTTCATGGGTTTCAATAGATGATGTAGTGAATGCTTACATCTTTTGTTTAGAAAATAAAAATCTTGAAGGTCCGGTAAATTTTGTTTCTCCTGAGCCACTTAAACAGAGGGATTTCTCAAGGGTTATTGCAAAAATTATGAACAAAAAATATTTTTTCCCTCCATTGCCGCCAATATTAATGAAAATAGCAATAGGATGGGAATTAGGAGAAAGTCTAGGATTAACTAGTATGAGGATTATTCCTGAAAAATTATTAAAAGAAAATTTTGAATTTGAAGCTCAAACTTTAGANATGTGTGAAAAGGAGTTTGTAGGATGAGTACTTATGAAGAAAGAATGGCTNAGAAATATGGNTTTTTCTCAAAAGATGATGCTCCACTTAATAAAGAAATAGATCAAGANAGTACTGATACTCAAGAAGAAAAACTTNCTGAAGAAGAAACAACTATAGAAGAAGTAGTTGAAAATACTGGAGGAGACAATCTATTAGTTCCAATACAAGCATGGGAAAATGTTTTAAAACAATTAGGAAATTTGCATGAAGCAAATCAACTAATGGCTGAGTCTAGAGAAAGAGCTGCTAAGGCAGAAGCAGAAGCAGAATTTTTGAGAGAAAAATTAAAAAATACAAGAGATGAACTAGAAACTACTAAGAAAAAAAGACGATTTCTTTTTTTCAAGTAATTAATATTTATTGATTATCAGAAACACCTTTTATTATAAAAAAGGATATTAATAGAAGAATTATTAATGAAACCATTGCAGGATTTCTTCCTAACCCAAGTGTGTTAACTATGAAACCCCAGAGTAGAGGACCTACAATTGTTGCAAACCTTCCAACTGTAGAATAAAGACCGTAGAATTCCCCTAAATGTTTTTCAGGACTAAGTCTTGTCATAAATAGTCTATCAACAGCAAAAATTCCACCAATATTAAACCCACCTATTACACCTGTTACATAAATTAACCAAGTTTGGTCAAATTCCGTAGCTATTATTGCAAGAGTTAAAGAAATCATCCAGCAAACCAAACTAACAAGTGTACAAAGTCTTGGTCCATATTTATCACCAGCTCTACCAAATATGTACCCTCCAATAATTGAGACTACAATAGCAAGAGCCAAAATTCCTTGACTGTCTTCAGGTGTTAGTCCAGCTTCCTCAACTAAATAAACAGCAAGAAGTCCTCCAATCAATGTATTTATTGCATCGGCATAGAAGAATCTACCAATTAGAAATCTTGTAAGACCAGGATATTTCCTTGAATGCTTCCATGATTTAATTACGATTGTTAATGACTCAGATATTTTAATTCTTGATTTTATAGTCGATACTTTTTTTTCATCGATAAAAATAAATGCTGGTAACGAAAAAATCATAAATAAGATTGCTACTGATCTAAAAATTTCTATATAGCTATAGCCAATATTTTGTAAATAAGTTGCTACACCAAAACCTGTCAATGAGCCAATATAACCAAACGCAACACCCATTCCAGAAATTTTCCCACGATTATTTTCATTGCTTACAGAGATTAACAATGCATCATAAACGACGGAACCAAGGTTAAAACCTATTAATGAAATGATAAAAAGCAAAACAGATGTATTTACATTAAATGTTCCGAGGAGAAAAGTTGAGATAATGCAAGCTAAAGTAGTAATAAATAATAAAGGTTTCTTACCTTGAGAACCATCTGATCTCGCACCGACCCAAGGACCAGTAATCGCAACAATAACCATTGCACTAGAAGTTGCAAAACCTAGTGCTTGGTCTGTCCAGCCTTGTTCTGAGACAAGCCAGACAGAAAAGTATAATCCTGGTATTACAAAGGCATATACAGTATTTGCTAAATCAAAAAGCAGCCATGAAAATAAGCTACTTTTTTTTACATCGTTCATTACAAATCTTTAACTGCTTCAGAAAATCTTGTTAAACCTTCACTTAAATCATTTTCGCTTAAAGCATACGAGCATCTTATATAACCTTCTGCTCCAAATACTTCTCCTGGTATGAAAGCAATGTAATGTTCATCTAGCAACCAATCACAGAACTCAATTGAATTAGAAACATTTTCAATTTTATCATTACAGTAATAACTTATATCAGGGAAAAGATAGAAAGCTCCATCAGGTTTAGTAATTTTNATATTATTTATATCATTGAAAACATCAAATGCAGAAAGCCTTCTTTTATTAAATGCTTCTTTCATTAAATTTGTTTCTTCTAACCCATTTTGAAGTGCTGATGTAGCCGCAATTTGCGATAAGTTAGAAACATTTGAAGTCGCATGAGATTGAATTTTTTTAGCAATACTAACTACATCATCATTAGCTATTATCCATCCAACTCTCCATCCTGTCATNGCATAAGCTTTTGCGACACCGTTTACAACAATTGTGTTATTTAGTTCTGGATCATAAATTGCAGGAGAGGGTGTCTTCTCTCCTTCATAAACTAAGTGTTCATAAAGCTCATCAGATATAATCCAGACATTATTTTTAAAAGCCCATTCATAAATTACTTCAGCTTCTTCTTTTGTATAAACTGTTCCTGTNGGGTTTGATGGCGAAACCCACACTAACGCCTTTGTCTTATTAGTTAAATTCTCATTTAATTGATCAACAGTAACTTTAAAATTATCACTGAAATTTGTCGATATTACTTTAGGGATACCACCAGCAATTTTTACTGCTTCTGGATATGTTGTCCAATATGGAGCAGGNATCAANACTTCATCATCTTTATCAAGTATTGATATTAATGTATTAAAAATTGCGTGTTTACCACCATTACTAACAACTATATTGTCTGGGCTTGCATTGAAACCAGAATATAAATTAGTTGTTCTAGAAATTTCATTTCTTAAAANCTCTAAACCCGCAACTGCTGAATATTTATGATTTTCAGGATTTTCTGATGCTTTTTTAACGTCATCGATTACATAGCTTGGAGTAGGAAAATCAGGTTCTCCAGCACCAAAACCTATAACTGGCTTACCTTCCTGCTTTAACATTTTGGCTTTATTTGATATTGCCATTGTCCCTGAAGGTGTAATTAATTCATTTAGTTTTGATATATCCATATGTTCTTTTCAAAGTTATTTTAATCAAATTTAATAGGTAAACTATAGTTCAATTTTATTAAACTTGTTCAAATGGAGAGAATACTATATGGAAAGCCTATAGCTGAAGAACTTGANGCTAAAAGTAAATTAATTTTTACAAAATTTGAAAATGGCAATGACAGAAAACCTAAGCTGACTGCAATTACAGTAGGTGATAACCCAGCATCATTGTTGTATGTTTCAAGAAAAGAAGAGAAAGCTATCGAGCTAGGTGTAGAGTTCAATTGGATTAAATTAAATAAAGAAACTTCCCAAAAAGATNTAGAANAAAAAGTTNAATTATCAGCNAAAGACNCTGANGGTATAATTATCCAACTNCCACTTCCTGANCATATTAACNCAGAAGAAGCAATTAATAAGATACCTTATAATTTAGATGTTGATGGATTAACAGCTTTAAATTTAGGAAATCTTTACTCAGANCAATACAAGATAATTCCNGCAACNTCTTTAGCTATTTTGGAAATGATTAAATTTTATAATATTGACACAACTGATAAGAATATTGTTATAGCTGGGCGTTCACGGCTTGTATCATCTCCACTAGCAAAAATTCTTAGTTCAGACAAATATAATTCGAATGTTACTGTTATTCATAGCAAGACAACTAATCAAAAAGATTTCACCTTGAATGCAGATATTTTTATATCAGCAATAGGAAAACCTATGCATTATGATATTTCTTTTTTTAAAGAAAATTCTACTGTCATAGATGTAGGAATCTCTTCTGTAGATTCAAAAACATATGGTGATATTGATACAAAAGACCTTGAGAATTATTTAGGTGCCAGATCTCCATATCCGGGTGGAGTAGGACCAATTACTGTCTCAGCTCTTTATTCAAATTTAGCTAAATTGATTAGCTAGCATTCCATTCTTCTTCAGATATTTGTGAATTGATATCTACTCTCCTTAAAAGAATAAATCCAATTACAAAAAATAATGAAATTCCTGGTAAAGACAATCTAGGGTTTCCAGTCGAAGCACTTACATAACTATAGATAAGCGGCCCCCAAATTGCTGAGAATCTAGATATTACAGAAAAGAATCCCATGAATTCTCCTTCTGCGCCTTTAGGCAACATTGTTGCATAAACACTTCTACTAACAGACTGTAAACCACCCATACCTAGCCCAACAACGACACCTAATATTATGACTGGGATAAGTTGTTTTTCAGGAACAACAAACGCACTATTTCCTGCAATAAAGAACAAGGTTATTGTAAAAAGTAATGTATTTTTTTGACCAATTCTTCCTGCAAGATAACCAGCTAGCCTAGCTCCTGCAAATGCAATAAATTGAACAATTAAATAGACAATAATAATTGAAGTTTGATCTAGTAAAAGAACCTCGCTAAAAAATGGACCAGCCATATTTATAACTGTTTGAGCTCCATCCCAATAGAAAATATAAGCTAATAGAAAATATAATAAAAATGGAAATCTTCTTATTTTTTTCAAAGTCGTTATATTTGTTTTCCATCCATCTAATACACTAATTTTTGTACCATCTTCAGGTTTCTTTTCATCAATTTTCATTCTTGAAAAGCTAAACATTGAAAATACTAACCACCATAAACCAGCAAAAGTTATTGCAATACGAGAAGCAAGTTCAGTTTCGATCCCTAACATTCCAGGTCCCAGCTGTATTATTGCTAGTGATAAAAGTAGTTGTAAACCACCACCAAGATAACCTAATGCGTACCCTCTTGCTGATACTTGATCAATTGTGTCTTCTGTAGTTATATCTTTAAGTACACTGTCATAAAAAACATTAGACCCAGTTGCTCCAAATTGTGCAAGGAAATAAATAAGTAGTGTTAACACTACATCTCCTGAAGTTGCAAAATAAAAAGTTGAAGCAAATATAGCTCCACCATAAGCAAAAGATTTAAATAGCCTCATTCTTGAACCTGCTAAATCTGCCAATGCTCCAACAGTTGGCATAATTAGGAAAAATATAAAAAGAGCAGATCCAATAGCAAACCCCCAAACTTCTGCTCCTGTGTAAAGCTTTCCTCTGAAGTTAAAACCTTCTGCAGGCACCACTACACTTACGAAATATACCGGCATTACAGCTCCTAAAGTTGTTGTTTCATATGCTGATTTTGCCCAGTCATACATCGACCAACCAAATATTGTTCTTTTATTATTTTTTTCTGTCATACTTCTCCCATAAAACAACTTTAATAAAAAAAATCTTTCGATGTATTTCATATATGAAAAATTAATTAATTAACAACTGTATATTCAAGGTAATGTCTCAAATTAGAAATAGAGGAATGTATTAATGGGATTTAAATGTGGAATAGTTGGATTACCAAATGTAGGCAAGTCCACCTTATTTAATGCATTAACACAAGCTGAAATAGAATCTGAAAACTATCCTTTTTGTACAATTGAACCAAATGTAGGAATTGTCCCAATTAACGATCCACGTCTAGATGATTTAGCAAAAATAGTAAATCCAAAAAAAATTATTCCTACTGCTATGCAGTTTGTCGATATTGCTGGACTTGTTGAAGGTGCTTCAAAGGGCGAGGGATTAGGTAATCAATTTTTAACAAACATTCGTGAAACTGATGCAATTGTTCATGTTGTACGTGCATTTGAAAATGAGGATATCGTACATGTTTCTGGTAAAGTTTCTCCAATCGATGACATAGAAGTTATTAACACAGAATTAATATTGGCTGATCTAAGTACAGTTGAAAAATTATATGAAAAGGCAGTAAAAAACACGAAGGCTGGTCAAAAAGAAGGACTGCCGTTAAGAGAATTATTCGAAAAAATTCTACCGGTTCTTGAAAAAGGAGAAAGCATCAGGTCTTTATCGTTTAACGAAGAAGAAGCAAAGTTATTGAAAGGTTTTCAATTATTAACAATTAAACCTGTCTTATATGTAGCAAATGTAGGTGAAGGTGGATTTGAAAACAACAAACATCTTACTGCAATAAAAGAATTTGCGAAGGTTGACAATTCTGAAGTAGTTGCAATCTGCGCAGAAATAGAAGCTCAAATATCAAAGTTAGATAGTCAAGAAAAACAAGAATATTTATTAGAAATGGGGCAAAGTGAATCAGGGTTAGACAAACTTATTAAGGCTGGATATAAACTTTTAGGCCTTCAAACATACTTTACTGCTGGACCAGAAGAGGTAAGGGCTTGGACAATAAATATTGGAGACACTGCTCCACGTGCTGCAGGTAAAATTCATGGTGATTTTGAAAAAGGATTCATTCGTGCTGAGACAATAGGATATGATGAATTTATTAAAAACGGTGGAGAGAAGGGCTCTAAAGAAGCTGGAAAACTTCGATCAGAAGGAAAAGAATATATAGTTCAAGAGGGCGATGTATTACATTTTCTTTTTAACGTAAATTAAACCTAATAAAATAAGGCTAGATTTTATAGAATATTTTAAAACTAGTACTTTAACTAAATTTAATTTATACCATAATAAAACACGTGAGAGTAATAATAATCGGCGCCCATGCTGAAGCTAAACAATTAATTAATAGAATTAGTGCTGGTTGGGAAATTTCTGTAATTGATATGGACCAAGATAAATTAAGAAATTTTACTACCAACAGACAAATAGAAAAGTACCAGGGTGACGGAACCTCAACACTTGTTTTGAAAAAAGCTGGCATAGAAAATTCAAATGCAGTCATAACACTTACTGAAAGTGATGAAGTGAATATTGAGGTACTTAAGATAGCTAAGCAAAACAAAATATTGAGACTTTCATCTGTTATAAATGATGAGTCTTTTACTAATAAATATAAAGAATTAGATGTTGAATTAGTTGATCCTGGAACTTTAATTGCACGAAGGCTTGAACATATATTAGAGCCTAGAAGGGTTGTCTCGCAAGCATTTGCAGGAGGAAGAGCAGAGGCTATAGAGTTAGAAATAAACGCAGATAGTCCAGCTAGAGGCAAAAAACTTAAAGAAATCGGGTCTGATTACTATATTGTCGGAGCAATACTAAGAAAAGGAGAAGTATTGATTCCTCATGGTGATACTGAACTTGAAACAGGTGATTTAGTAACTGTTGTTTTACAATCTGGTGCTTTTGGCAATGTGATAGAACTATTTTCTGGATCAGAATCTCGATTTCCTCTTGAATTTGGAAAAAATGTAGCAGTAATTATCAACTCAGAAGATCATATTAAGAATTTAAATGAATCAGAATTTTATACTATAAATACAAAAGCGGAAGAGTTGATAATATTTTCTAATGATGAAGTATTTTCTGACAGCAAAGAAAGCAATGAAGAAACTTTTAATGCAATTTTAAAAGATCAAGAATTTCAAATAATCCAAAATCAAAAAAATTCGCTTAAAGACATAGAAAATAAAATTAATGAATTATCCATTGGGACCTTAGTTGTACCAATTCTGGATGAAGATGTAAAGAAATCATATATTAAATCTATTATTAATTTTTCAAACAATAAAAATATACCAGTCTTATTTTCTAGAGGCAGTTCTCCGTATCAAACTATAGGAATTTTAGCAAATAATAATTTTGATCAAAATAGTCCAACGTTAATTGCTTTTGATTTAGCAGTATCTTTATCAGCTAAAATAGTTTCTTTAAAAACAGAACAACCAAAATTCCTAACACAGGAAAACCCGGGTGTAGCAAGGCAAGTAATTGATAAACTACAAGATATTGCCTTATCGCATGAAATACAATTAGACATTATCAGCTCAGAGGGTAATGAGGCAAAAACATTTATAGAAAATTCAAATAAATTCGACTTATCTGTTGTAGGAAAAGATTTATCATCAGGTTGGCAATCAAAGAAAATAAGTGAATATATATCTGTAAATTCAAAATCGTCTGTATTGTATATTCCAAACTAATGATTTAAATGGAAAGTTTTGATGCAATTTCGCTTGTATTTATCTCTTTAGGGGCTTTTTTACTTCCTTTATTGGGCAAAAAAATAAAAATACCAGGGATAGTATTAGAAATTGCTTATGGAATAATTGTGGGTCCAATTTTAAATTTAGTAAGTCCTTCTGAATTTATATCTGGTTTAGCAATTCTTGGGTTTCTACTTTTAATGTTTTTGTCTGGTTTTGAAATAGAAATTGAGAAATTTCAAGAAAACGGACTTAGAGCACTTTTACTTCCTTCCTTAATGTTTCTTGGAACAGTATTAATATCTCTTTTCTTAGTTACTCGATTGAATTATCCGATTTTTCTTGGTTTAGTTCTCTGTACAACTAGCGTAGCGATTGTTATTCCTATTTTAAGAAGCGATGACACTATTAAATCTAATTATGGTCAATTGTTGTTCATGACAGCTTTACTTTCCGATATTTTAACTTTACTAGGAGCTACAGTTTTAGCTTCAGTTGAGAGATCTGGAGGTTTTGGAGTAAAAAATTTAAATGTTATTTTATATTTTGTAATCGTTACTTTAATTTTAAGAATTGTGAAAAGATTAGCATGGTGGAATCCTCAATTATTCTCAAGAATGTTTGATGGTAACGATCCAGAGGAATTGGGAATAAGAAGTTCAATTGCTTTGATGTTGACCCTTGTTGGGGTAGCAGTTCTATTTGATATAGAAGCTATTCTGGGCGCATTCCTTGCTGGTACAATATTTGCTTTTATATTTCCAAACAGAGGAAGTTTAGAAAGCAGTCTTAAAGGTTTTTCTTATGGATTCTTAATACCAATATTCTTTATCAATATTGGATTAAATTATGATGTCAGTGTTTTTTCTAATACACAATTTTATTTAGAGGTTCTTTATCTCTTTGCTATTGCAATAGCAGTGAAATTGTTGCCTACGATTTTATTAATATTTGCTGGAATAAAAATAAAACAAATTCTTGCTGGAGGTTTTTTACTTTCAGCAAGATTTAGTTTAATTATTGCTATGGCTGAAATAGGTGTCGAGATCGAATTAATATCAAAAGCTATTGAACAGCAAATAATCTTACTTGCTGTACTTACAGCTACAATTGCTCCTATTGGTTATAAATTATTATCTCCAAAAACTAAGGAATCATAATTAAGTGAAAAGTAAATTTTATCTATATTTTAAAGGGGTAGCTATGGGTGCTGCTGATATTGTACCTGGAGTATCAGGGGGGACTATAGCTTTAATAACTGGAATTTACGAAGAGCTCATTGAATCAATTAAAAATATTAATTTAAGATTATTTAAAACCTTATTTACAAAAGGCTTTAAATCTTTCTGGGATGATTTAAATGGAAATTTTTTACTAACTCTTGCTCTAGGAATAATAAGTTCAATCTTGCTTCTTGCGCAATTTATAAGTTATTTGCTTTCAAATCACGAGTTTAAAATATGGGGTTTTTTCTTTGGACTTATTTTGTCTTCTGGAATTTTAATTTATCGTGAAATCAAAAATATTTCATCAAGTTCGCTTACTTTTTTATTCCTGGGAATTTTGACAGCTTCAATAATTTCAATATCTGGACCAACTAACACACCAAATAACTATTTTTTCATATTTTTAACTGGTTCAATTGCTATATGTGCAATGATTTTACCTGGGATTAGTGGTTCATTTATTTTGCTCTTACTTTCAAAGTATGAATTTATTATAAATTCAATAAAAGATTTCAAATTTGACGTATTAATTGTATTTGCACTGGGTTGTATATTTGGTTTACTTTTATTTAGTCGTTTCTTGTCTTATTTATTTAAAAATTATAAAGATTATGTTTTATCGCTACTCTCCGGTTTTTTATTTGGCTCATTGGTCAAAGTTTGGCCATTTAAAACAATTCTTGAAACAAGAATTAACAGTGATGGCATTATAGAGCCATTTGTTACTAGGCCTGCTTTACCAAGTTCTGGGAACATTGAAGAAATTATATTTTTTGTTTTGTTTTCATTAGTCGGCTATCTCTTAATATATTTTTTACAAAAGAAATCAATACAAGATAATAAAGAACAATAAGTGATTAAAATAAAGATATGAGATTAGGATTACCCGAACTATTAATAATTCTTACAATTTTATTACTGCTATTTGGTGCAAAAAGGTTGCCTGGATTAGCTAAATCATTAGGAAAGTCGACAAGAGAGTTTAAATCAGGTTTAGAAGAAGAATAGCGATAATGAAAAAAACTTATTTATTGCTATTGATTTTTTTAATTTCATGCAGCCAGGGCGCTACAGAAGAATTTCAATCTGGAGAAGAAGTTTACGAAGCAAGATGTAGTGCTTGTCATGGTCCTAATTTTGAAGGAAGAGTTGGGCCAAATATTGATTCAAATTCTCCATCTGCTTCAATGCCTGATTCTTATTGGATTCAAACTATAACAAAAGGCAAAGGATCTATGCCTGCTGTCAGATTAAGTGACAAGGAAGTATCTTTAGTTATTGAATATATTAAAAATAATTATTAGTTAAATTCTTTTTGTATCTTTATTCAATTGAAGTAATTTATCTTTAATTTCACTTAATGGTTCCAATGAATCTAATCTCCAATTCCAGTTACCTAATTGTTGCCCAGGTATATTGAATCTTGCTTCTTTACCAAGCTCTAATAAATCTTGGACTAAAGTTCCAGCCAATTGACAAGGCGTTTCCCATGTAACTGATATTGCATTCCAAACATCAGAATCAAATTTATTTATTAAGTTGCCATCAACAAACTCTTTGAAATGTTTTCTTTGACCATCTGAAGTTTCTTCAAGCCATTGCTTTGTTGTTGGTGAGTCATGAGTTCCAGTATATGCAGCGCAGTTGTAAGCCCATTCAGAAGGTGGAGCTTCTTCATCCCAACTATTATGAGGTATTTTTTGATTTAACATTTTAATTCCAGGAATATTAAATTCTTCTCTCGCTTCATCCATTTCATCAAGATCAAGTGCAAATAAATCCTCTGCAAGAATTCTTTCAAGCTCGATATCATCTTTAATTCCTTCAAGAAAATTTTTTGCAGGTCCTTTCCTCCAGACTCCTTCGACTCCTAGTCCGCCATTTGGTATTGCCCAAAATTGAAATAAACCACCAAAATGATCAATTCTTAATAATTCATATTTACTTAAACAAGAATTTAATCTATCAATCCACCATTTATAATTTTCTTTTTTATGTTCTTCCCATAAATAAAGTGGATTACCCCATATTTGTCCTGCCGCAGTAAATACGTCAGGTGCTGCGCCAGCAACATTAGCCATTTCAAAATTTTCTTCTAAATCAAATAATGATTTATTCATCCAAACATCACAAGAATGAAAGTTTGTATAGATAGGCACGTCACCCAATATTTTGACATTTTTTTTATTACCGTATACATTAAGTTTGTTTAATTGTTCTGTAAATAAAAATTGAACAAATAATTGATAAGAGTACTCTTCTTTGTTCTCTTCTTTAAAATTTTTTAATGTATTCCTATCTGGGTTAATTAAATCTTTAGGCCATTTTTTCCAATCATCACCATATAGTGAAGTAGCCATTTGAAAAATTAATTCATTTTCAAGTCCAGGATTATTTTCCTCGTACTCATTAATTTCACTATGCAGTGAATTTATATTATCTTTATATAAATTTTTATGACTTTTTCTTAGAATTGATTCTTTAAATTTGTAAACATCTAAAAAATTTACTTTTGAAAGATTTTTAGGACTATTATTTAGGTCATCTTTTTCAATAATTCCTATCTCTGCAAGATATGTTAAATCAATTAATGCAAAATTTCCTAATTTTGAAGAACTGCTTGAGTAAGGAGAAAACTGAACATTATCTGTTGGCCCAAAAGGAAGGACTTGCCAAATTTTTACCCCTGTTTCATCTAAAAAATCAATCCATTCATATGCATTTTCTCCAAAGTCTCCAATTCCATGACCTCCAGGAAGTGCTGTTGGGTGGAGTATTATCATGCTTGATCTATCTATATCCAAATCTGCTCCATTTTCTCTATGTTGCTATATAATAACTGGCTAAAATGTAATTTGTTGGATTTAATATGGTAGAAACACATAATGTAGAATTTGCTGATGATGATATTGATGGTCAAAAAATTGTATTTTTTGATGGTAAATATCACAAAATTGAAGACGTTCATATCGGAAATTATGATTTTCGATTTAATTTTAATGATAAAAAACACTTCTCTATTAATTCAGAAAACATAGTAAATATAAAAATACATACTGAACCAAGTATCAATGAAGTATGGCTTTTGTTAGAAAATCCAAAATTTAACCCTATTGAAATGAAAAAAATAGGAGTTACTGATAGATTTAATTATTGGGAAATTGACATTTCTTTGGAATCAGAAAGTTTCAAATTTTCATTTGCTGGGGTAAATGAAAAAAATTCTGGAATTTACTTTGGAACTAGCGGAATAGCAAATTTTATATCACCTTCAGAAAAATGGGTATTTAATAAAAATGATTTTTCAATTCATGAAATACCTGACTGGGTATTTGGTGGTGTTATGTATCAAATATTCCCGGATAGATTTTGTAACTCTAAAGAAGAATTAAATAAAGAAGGGACAGTTCCTTGGGGAAGTATTCCTAAAAGATTAGAACATCAGGGAGGCGATTTATATGGAGTAATTGAAAAACTAGAATATTTAAAAGATTTAGGTGTGAATATCCTATATTTAAATCCAATTTTTCTTTCTACAAGTATTCATAGATACGACACTTGGGATCATAAAAAAGTTGATCCAACATTGGGAGGAGAAGATGCATTAAGAGAATTAGTTCAAAAAGCTCACGAAAAAAATATGAAAATAATCTTAGATTGTTCGTTAAATCATTTTCATCCTCAAAACTTCGCTTTTCAGGATGTCATTAAGAATGGAGAGAGTTCAGAATTTGCAGATTGGTTTACAGTATATGATTATCCAGTTAGATTAAAATATCGTCCACACTTACTTTCAAAAACACACAAGGTTGGCTGGGATGGAGAAGAAGATCAATATAAAGCTTATTTAGAGGACATCACATTTAAAGAAACTAATTTGGAAGTTGAAATTATGAAAGATGACGGGCCAATCATTGAACCAACATTTAAAGCTTGGTGGGGCGTGCCTGACATGGTGAAAGTAGATATGACTTCAGTTGGTGCCAGAAACTGGGCCCTTGATGTCGGTAGATACTGGATAGAAGAATTTGATATTGATGGATGGAGAATGGATGTTGCAAAAGAAATTGACTTACCTTTTTGGGCAGAATTTAGAAATGTTACAAAATCAGCAAAAAAAGATGTCTTACTTTTTGCAGAAATTTTTGGTGACACTTCTCTATGGCTTCAAGGAGATAAATTTGACTCTCCAATGAACTATTCATTTAGAGAATTAATGAATGATTATTTTGCTCATACAGATATTACTGCTAAAGAATTTGCAGAAGGACTTGTAGGGTTATATACAATGTATTCTTTTGAAGCACTATCTGCCTGTCAAAATTTATTAAGTTCACATGATGTAAGGCGTTTCCTAAATAGATCTGAAAATAATATTGGTGCTCTAAAGTCAGCAATGTTTATGCAAGCAACATTCCCGGGCGTTGCTGGAATATATTATGGTGATGAAGTTGGTCTTAATGGAGGAGATGAACCATCAAACAGGGAAGCTTTTCCATGGCATGATGAAAGTTCTTGGAACAATGATTTAAGAATGTGGGTTAAAGAATTAATGAATTTAAAATCAGAACTTATTCCATTAATAAAAGGTAAATTTGAACTTATTGGTTATTCGGATTCAGCGGTTGCATTTAGAAGGTATTTTGAATCAGAATCTGTAATTTGTCTTATTAACAGAGATTCTTTACTCAAAGAGTGGAAAATTAAGACGGAATCTAATGAAATTGAGTTGATTTGGGGACATGAGGAAGTAAAACATATGAATAAAGAAATAATAATAAAAAATCTTCCTCCTTATTCTGGTGCAATATTTAGAGAAATTAGTTAGTTAATTTTATAAATTTAAATTATTATTTTATATATATAAATTTAGGGGAAATATGACAATTGACTTACATTCGTTTCTTAGAGATCAAGAAAAAGAAATAACAAATGCTATTGAAGGCAAAACTTTAATAGATTATATAAACAGAAATGCAGAAGAATACGGTAACTATCCAGCTCTGAATACACCTGCAAATAATGAATATTCTGCATGGGATGCTATGTCTTGGTCAGAATTAAGAGACGAAGTAAAGAACCTAGCTTCCGGCATGATTGATCTTGGATTAAACATAGGGGATATGGCCTTTATAATGTCTAACAATATAAAAGAACACAACATTGCAGACTTGGCAATTGTATATAGTGGAGCCACTCCTTCAACAATTTATAAACAATTAAAATCTGGACAAATTGAATATGTTGCGAATTTAATGGAAGCAAAGATTGCTGTGGTTGGTGATCTAGAGTTATTTGCAGAGGTTGATGCTGCAAGAAAAAATAGTCCAAAATTAGAATATATAGTTTTAATAGAAGGATACGAAGAAGTAAAAGATAGAGATTATGTAGTTAGTTATCACGAACTAATACAAAAAGGTTTAGAAATTAATCAAAAAGATGATTCAAAACTACAAGCCGCTATAGATTCAGTTACTCCAGAATCGTTAGCATGTTTAATTTTTACATCGGGCACTACTGGCAATCCAAAAGGGGTAATGATAACTCATAAAAATGTTCTTTGGACGATTCAAAGCTTATTTTCGGAAATGATACCAGCATCCAATTTTCCAAGGATAGTTTCATACTTACCAATGGCACATATTGCAGCAAGGGCTGGAGATCATTATCAAGCTATATACAGAACAGGACAGATATTTCCTGTTCCTCAATTAGAAGATATGGCCGCTGCTCTTCCTACAATTCAGCCCTCAGTATTTATAGCTGTTCCAAGAGTTTGGGAAAAATTTCAAGCTGGCTTACTAAACAAAATTAATGAATCTGACAAGAAAGACCTAGCATTGAAAGCTATTGATAATGCTTTAGAAAGAGTTGAATATGAGCAACGAGGTGAAAGCGCTCCACTTGGAGTTAGATTAAAAGATGCATTATTCAAAAAGCTTGTTTTTAAGAAATTTAAAGATGGATTAGGAATCTCTAACACTGAATATTTTGTTACTGCAGCTGCAGCTATGAATCCAGATTTACAAAAATGGTTCCATGCAATCGATATAAATGTAACTGAAATATATGGTATGACAGAAAATACTGGACCAACGACAATTGGAGTTGCTGAAAATGCGCAGGAATTTATAAAGGCAAAATTAAAATCTAACGGGGTAAAGGTCCCGAAAGTATTAAATCCAATTGGAAAAGTAGGCATACCAATAGCTGGAACTGAGATAAAAATATTAGATGATGGAGAGCTATGTCAGAGAGGAAACCATGTTTCACAGGGTTATTACAAAGCTGAGTCAGAAACGAAGGAAACTTTTGACGAAGAAGGCTGGCTTCATACTGGCGATTTAGCTGAAATTGATGAAGACGGATATGTAAAGATTATTGGAAGAAAAAAAGAAATACTTATTACTTCAGCAGGAAAGAATATAGCCCCTGTAGAAGTTGAAGATTTGGTAAAACCACATCCACTAATTGGACAAGTATGTGTTGTAGGAGATGGTAAAAAATATTTAACTGCCCTAGTTGTTCTTGATGGTGATGGTGGAGCAGAAAAATGGGCAGAAGAAAATGGTGTAAATTATGATATAACCGGTATGTCTAAAGATGAAAAAGTTATATCAGCTGTACAGGACCAAGTCGATCTTGCTAATAGTAAAGTTGCACAAGTTCAACAAATAAAAAAGTTTACAATATTAGAAAATGAGTGGACGGACACAAGTGGAGAACTTACTCCAACCTTAAAATTAAAAAGGAATGTAATAGCTGATACATATAATGATGAAATTGAATCAATGTATAANGAGGATTAAAGATGGCTCAAGTATCATTTGAAGACAAAACTGTAGTAGTGACTGGGGCTGGAAATGGTCTTGGAAAGTCATATGCTCTCGAATTTGCTAAAAGAGGAGCAAATGTAGTTGTTAATGATTTAGGAGGATCTGTTGATGGGTCAGGATCTGGTAACTCNCCAGCAGATGAAGTTGTAGATGAAATTAAAAATAATGGTGGTAATGCNGTTGCTAATTATGACTCAGTTGCTACAAAAGAAGGTGGAGAATCAATAGTCAATTCTGCTATAGAAGCTTTCGGAGGGCTCCATGCCGTTGTTAATAATGCTGGAATACTGAGAGATAAAAGCTTTGCAAAAATGACAGAAGAAGATTTTAATGCGGTTCTTGATGTTCACTTAAAAGGAACTTTCTTTGTTTGCCAACCAGCATTTATACATATGAAAGAAAATGGATATGGACGATTTGTAAATGTAGCTTCTCCATCAGGATTNTTTGGAAATTTTGGACAGTCAAACTATGGTGCTGCAAAAATGGGAATTGTAGGCTTAACTAATATTATTGCAATTGAAGGTGCTAAATATAACATAAATGCAAATGTTCTGGCTCCTAATGCGACAACAAGGATGACAGAAGAATTGTTTGGAGAAGAGTTTGGTAAATTGTTCAAAGTTGAGCAGGTCACACCTTTAGTTGTTTATCTTGCATCAGAAGCATGTGAANCAACTCATGAGATATTTTCAGCAGGTGCTGGAAGATATGCAAGAATTGGAATTAATACACATGTTGGATATGTAAATCCAGATGCTTCAGCTGATGATATTTCAGAACATATTGAAGACATTAGAACAATTAAAGATGGCACATATCCTATGAATAATGCTGATGAATTAGTAATAATACAAAAAGCTTTACAAGGAGAATAAAATTGTCAGATACAAAGACAGATACAAGCAACCCAGAACTTTTAGTTAAAGAAAAGTTAGATGAGCTAGTTAGTTTTAGAAACACAACTGAATCAATGCATGAATTTTGGGCAAAGCAATACGACCTTGGTTTAGCTTGGGTACATTTTCCAACTGGATCAGGAGGATTAGATCTTAATCCAAAATTTCAATTAATGATAAATGAAACATTAAGAAAAGAAGGCATATCAATTAACAATAGAATTGCAAATATTCTTGGAATAGGTATGGGAGCTCCTACTATTGCAGAATTTGGAACAGAAGANCAAAAAAACAAATATCTTAGGCCTATGTTTGCGGCTGAAGAAATATGGTGTCAAATGTTTTCTGAACCAGGTTCTGGCTCTGACCTAGCAAGTCTATCAACAAAAGCTGTAGACGATGGAGATGGTTATATTGTNAACGGTCAAAAGGTATGGACTACATTAGGGCATTTAGCAAAATGGGGATTATTAGTTGCTAGAACAGATCCAAATGTCCCTAAACACAGGGGTTTAACATTCTTTATTGTTGATATGGAATCTGAGGGTGTCGAAGTTAGACCTTTAAGACAAATTACAGGTGAGGCTGAATTTAATGAAGTTTATTTTACAGATGTAAAAGTTCCTAAAGAAAATGTTTTAGGAGAAGTCGGAGACGGTTGGAGAGTGTCATTAGCAATATTAATGAATGAAAGAGTAGCTATTGGAGGAAATGTTAGAGAAAGAGGGGCTGGAGCNCCAGGACACCTTGTTCAACTATGGAAAGATAAAGGTCTAGACGATCCGGTTATAAAAGATCAATTAATGGAGTTATGGATACAACAAGAAGCAGTTAGATTAACTAATTTAAGAGCTACACAACAAAGAGAGAAAGGAACTCCTGGTCCTGAAGGCTCAACAAGTAAATTACATGAAGCTGAAATAAACAAAGCATCATACGAGTTTGGAATGGATATGTTGGGCAATGACGGTCTTTTATTCCCCAGAGGTTATGCTTTATCACAACCAGAATTAAATTTTGATAATGATTCTTTTGGNTTTACAGACACTCAAAGTTTGTTTTTGAGAGCTAGAGCCAACTCTATAGAAGGTGGTACATCAGAAATAATGAGAAATATTATTGCCGAAAGAGTACTTGGTTTACCAAGTGAACCAAATCTTGATAAAGAAAAAGCGTGGAAAGATATTCCTAGATCTTAATTTTCAATTACTAGACAAAATTTTCCGGAATCAACTCTAATTTTTAATATATTTGAATTAGTAACATTTCTTAATGTTTTCGATGAGCCATAATTAATATNTTCATTTTTAACATTCCACCTAGCGCCATTTATTGAAACACCTTCAAGAGGAGATAAAGGAATTAAACTAAATACTTTGCCACCTTCAACATTTATTATTTCTGAATTTGTAAAAATTATATTTTTATCAGACTGTTTCCACTCAATATATTCTTTTGTGTGGAATGCTGAAATCGTTAATAAGTTGCCAAAAAGATGGTCTAATTCTCCAGATTCTCCTCCAATAATNGTAATATTTTGATAGTTATTTATTTTTAAATAATTTAATGCAAGCTCAAAATCAGTTTTATCTTTATCTATTTCATAACTAATAATTTCAGCCTTATCTTTTCTTGCTCTNTCTAATGTTTTTGAATTAATTGAATCTAAATCACCAATTATTAGATTTGGAATTAAAAATAATTTATACAAATATTCTGTTCCAGAATCAACCCCTATAACATAGTCATATTTTTCTAATTTATCTCTACTAATAGAACATTCACCTGCAAGGGACACAATAACATTTTTCATTTTAAATATTTGCACATATCTAGTTCTTACTATTATTAAGTATATGACTGATGAATTTAAATTTCATATTGGAGATACAGCAGTAGAAAAAATTCTTGAACTTAAAGATCAAGAACCAGGAGATAAAGAGTATGCACTTTTTCTTCAAATTGATGGTGTTCACGAAAACCANTTCACTTATGACTTAAGTTTTCTTGATTTNGAAGCGGTTAAGTCTGATGATAAAAGAGTAGATTTNAAAAACTTACCGGTTGTTATCGCTAATAAAGATATAGANAATTTTAATGGAGCAAGCTTAGAAATGTCAGATGACCCTGCTGTTCCTGGTTTAACGATGGATAATCCAAATACTCCTAGTCCTGCAATGTTTGGGAATCCAGATGATTTACCTGAATTAAAAGGTGAACTAGCTGAAAAAGTACAACAAGTTTTGGAGAATCAAATTAATCCAGCTATCGCATCACATGGGGGTGCTGCCCAGTTAGTTGGAGTAGAAAATCAAGATGTTTATTTAAGACTTGGTGGAGGTTGCCAAGGTTGTGGAATGGCACAAGTCACTCTTCAGCAGGGTATAGAGGCTTCTTTAAGGGAAGCTATTCCTGAAATTGGGAATATTATTGACGCAACTGATCACGCATCTGGTGAAAATCCTTATTTTGAATCTACATCCCATTCACACTAATTAGAATTTAATTACTGTTTTCCCTATATTTTTTCTTTCTAGAAAATTTTCTAAAGCCAATGAGGTTTCTTCAAGATTAAATACATTCTTTGGGACAATATTTAATTTATTTTCATTAACATATGATATAAGTTCACCAAAATCTTCTGCTGTTTCATTAGGAGACGTATTAGTCCATCGTCCCCACCAGACACCAACTATTGAAACTCCTTTAACAAGAGTTAAATTAAGAGAAATTTTGGGTATTGAACCATTTGCAAATCCAATTACTAAATGTCTTCCATTAAAACCTGTTGCGCGCAATGCCTGTTCTGAAACATCTCCACCAACTGGATCCATAACAATATCAACACCTTTTCCATCAGTTAAACTTTTTGCTGTTTCCTTAAGATCTTGCTGATCATATCTGATTACTTGATCAGCTCCTAGACTTTTTACATAACTTTCTTTTTCATCAGAACCAACAGCACATATTGTTTTCAAANCCATTACTTTTGCTAACTGAATAGAAGCAGTCCCTATTCCACCTGATGCACCTAGAATTAAAAGAGTTTCCTCTTTTTTAGCATTAGCTCTTCGTTTAAGAGCATAATAAGTTGTCCCGTAATTTATTGGTAAGCTAGCTCCAGCAAGAGAATCGAATTCATTATTTACTGGGATTACTAAATTTTTGTTCAAAGAAACAAATTCAGCAAAACCACCAACTGGTGGCAAACCTATAACCTTTGAACCAACTGGGAGTTCAACATTCTTNCCTTTTTCCTCAATTGTTCCACATACTTCATTTCCAGGTGTAAATGGAGGGTCAAGCACAATTTGATATTTTCCTTGTACTAATAAAGCATCAGGAAAGTTAACACCTGCAGCTTCAACTTTTATTAAGACTTCGTCGTCGGAAATAGAGGGTTTTGGTAGTTCTTTTATTTCCAGAAGGCTAGGTTCGCCCAGTTTTGTACATACAATTGACTTCATTTTTACTCTCTTTCCTTAACTCCAGATAATTTTTTAGCAAAATCTTTTTTTTCTTCAATATCAACTTTTCTTCTTATTTGCACTCTTTGTGCTTGAGGAGATCCGGCTCCGTGCATAGATTCTGTTAAATAAGCTACAGCATTTCTTCCAAGAGTCATATTTTCAATTAATCTTAAAATTTTTACTCTATCCTCTGCATTAATATCATCTTTTCCTTTTAGATACTTTTTTAAATCTTCTGACATTTCACCTTCATTGAAGTCAACTCCTGATGGCATTGATCCAACTAGTCCACCTGCTAAATCTTGTGCAAGCCTTCCTATTTCGTATGTTTCCTTAGTGACATGCTGTTTACATACATTTGCTAATAGATCATCGTTCATATAGTTACCAGATTTTGTTTTTGACCCTTGAAGTGATGATGCTATTCCAGTCGCATATATTGTTTCATTTAGTTTNTTCATCTCAACAATTTTATCTTTTATATGTGATGCATTTTCTACACCATTAAATTCGGCAATAGTTGCTGCAGCCCCAATTAGNACATCACCNACTCCAGCTTTACAAACATAAGATCTTCTATGGTATGTTGTAAATCTCTCAACAAGCATTGCTGCATAGTCATATTCGCCATCCATAAAAATATATTCNTTAGGGATGAATACATTATCAAAAATAACCATTGCTTCTTGACCTGCAAAATATTTATTTCCAACATCGTATTCACCTGGCTCCATACTCCTTGTATCACAAGACTGCCTTCCGTAAATATATGTTATACCTTCTGCATCTACTGGAATAGCTCCAACTATTGCATAATCTTTATCATTTTCTGACAATCTAAGTGTTGGCATTACAACCATCCAATGAGAGTTTATACAGCCGGTTTGATGCGCTTTTGCTCCTTTAACATAAACGCCCTTTTCATCTCTATCAACTATTCGTAAATATAAATCTTCATCTTCTTGTTCGTGGGGTAACTTTGACCTATCGCCTTTAACATCTGTCATNGCACCTCCAATAACTAAATTATATTTGTGCATTTCGGTTAAAAATTTAATAAAATTGTCATGATAATTTGTTTTATATTTTTCATCAATTTCATAAGTTACGGAATGTAATGCATTGAAGGCATCCATACCCACACATCTCTGAAAACATGTACCAGTAAGTTGTCCAAGTTTCCTTTGCATTTTATTTTGAAGAAATAAGTCTTCGTTGTTTTCAGCAATATGGAGAAATCTATTTATAGATTCTCCAGTATAAGGAGACTTAGCAGTTGCTAATTCAGGTTCTTTAACTGCCAAATCGTAAGTTTCAGCCATCGCTTCAATACTTGGTTTTATAATTGGATGAGTTAAAGGGTCTTTAACCAATTCACCCATTAAATATATTTTTAAATCCCTATTAGATATTGATTCTAAATAGGTTTCTTTATTAGAAATTTTATCCATATAATATTATAGAATTTGTTAACAGGCGAAGGCTTCCTAAAGTTTAAAATTAATTATATAACTTCAAACAATCCTGCAGCACCCATTCCACCGCCAACACACATAGTTACTACTACATATTTAGCGCCTCTTCTTTTACCTTCCATNAGTGCATGCATAGTCATTCGAGCACCAGTCATTCCATATGGATGACCAATTGAAATTGAACCTCCATTAACATTGTATATTTCATTATCAATNCCAATTTGATCTCTACAATACAATGCTTGAACGGCAAATGCTTCATTTAATTCCCAAAGCCCAATATCTTCTACATTTAAATTAAACTTTTCTAATAACTTTGGAACAGCATAAATTGGTCCAATCCCCATTTCTTCTGGTGCTAATCCAGCAACAGTCATTCCTCTATAATAACCAAGTGGATTTAGGCCTTTCTTTTCAGCTACTTTAGCTTCCATAACAACAACTGAGGCTGAACCATCAGAAAGTTGGGATGCATTTCCAGCTGTTATAAATTTACCCTCTCCATACACAGGCACAAGAGANGATAGACCCTCTATATTTGTTTCTGGTCTGTTACCTTCATCTTTTTCTAAAACAACTTCCTCTTCAGAGACCTCTCCAGTTTCTTTATCTTTAACTAACTTTGTTGTAGTAGTTGAGATTACTTCATCAGCATAGATTCCAGAATCTTGTGCTGCAGCCGTTCTTTGTTGACTTTGAAGTGAATATTCGTCTTGGCTTTCTCTTGTTACAGTATATTTTTCAGCCACATTATCAGCTGTTTCTATCATTGGCATATACGCATGTTGAGCGTGTTCAGTAACATTTTCATCAATTTGTAATCTCATTTCTGCTGTTTGAACTAATGAAATGGACTCAACACCACCTGCGACCACAACATTCATGTTATCTGTAATAACTTGTTTTGAAGCAGTAGCTATTGCCATCATTCCAGAAGAACATTGCCTNTCAATAGTCATGCCAGAAACAGTATTAGGAAGACCNGCAGCTATCCCCCCAAGCCTGCCAATATTTAAAGCTTGAGTTCCTTGTTGTTGAGCACATCCCATTACTACATCTTCAACTTCTTCAGGGTCTATTCCCGCTCTATTTACAGCCTCTTTTATTGAATACGATGCGAGAGTTGGAGCAGCTGTATTATTATAAGCTCCTCTATAAGCCTTTCCTATAGGTGTTCTAGCTGCCGATACAATTACTGCTTCTCTCATTTTATTTTCCTTTTATTCTGTTACTACATATAAAGTTAAAGGTTCAGCTATAGCAGCTGGTTTATCTTTTCCTTCAATTTCTATTGTAGCAGTATGCTTTGTTAACCATCTTCCGCCTTTTTTGTCCTGCACTTCAGTAAGTACAAATCTTCCACGTATCTTGCTATTAACTGGCACTGCTTCCATAAAGCGAACTTTGTCGAGACCATAGTTAATTGCCATCTGCATATTTTCAGGCATAACAGTATTATCAGCTGAAAGGTAAGACAACAAACTTAAAGTTAAGAAACCATGTGCAATAGTTGTACCCCAAGGAGTACTTTTTGCCATCTCAGGATCAACATGTATAAATTGGTGATCATTTGTACCTTCCGCAAATTGGTTAATTCTATCTTGAGTAATTTCAAGCCAATCAGAAACGCCAACTTCTTCACCTATGTAATTTTTCATCTCTTCAGCTGGAACCATCATGTTATCTCCTTTATTAAATTCTTATTTGCAGCTTTTTTTGCAAACATTAAAGTACTTTGTTTAAATAATTCTATTTCTTTTTCATCAACTTTTCCATAAGAACCATGAGAATATCTAACATATACACCTTCCATAATCATGGCATGCTTCCAGTATGATAATCTTGTATAAAATTCTATATCATTAATACTCAGATCTGTTTTGCTTTCGTATAATTTAATTAATTCATTTCTTGAGGAGAATCCACCTGCAAGGCTAGGTGAATAAATAAATGGAGTTTCTTCTTCTTCTGGATTTGACCATGAGGCAATAATTGTNCCAAGGTCAGCTAAGGGATCACCAATTGTGCAAAGTTCCCAGTCCAATACTGCAGCAACGGATCCATTATTTACTCTTACATTATCTAATCTATAATCTCCATGAACTATGCAAACTCTTTGTTGTTTAGGNATGTTTTCAAATAATAATTTTGTTGCTAAATCTAATTCTTTTATTTCTCGAACCTTTTGTGCTTCAAATTGTTTGTTCCATCTATTGAGTTGTCTTTCAACATATCCTTCATGTTTTCCTAAATCTGATAGTTCNGAATTTATTACATCAAAATTATGAATTGTTGAAATAGTTTCTATAAATGATTCAGATATTTTTTCTTTATCATCTTTTGAATATTTTTCAGCTTCAATGTTAGTTGCAATTGTTTCACCTTTAATATATTCCATAACATAGAAATCATCATCACAAACTTTTTTATCTTTATAAAGAAAGATAGGTTTGGGTACTTTTATGTTGTTTTTAGACAATACGTCAATAATTTTGTATTCTCGAGACATATTATGTGCTGACTCAAGCTTATCACCATAGGGAGGTCTTCTTAATACGTATGTATTTTCTTTATCAAATACTTTAAANGTAATATTTGATCTACCAACTTTAAATTGTTCGTACTTGAAGTTTTTATCTATATCAACATTTTTAGCTATTAAATCTCTTATAGGCTCATTAAAAAACTCCATTAAACAATATATTACTCAAAGTTTCTTTTGTTGAAGGCAGTTAATTGATAGAATAAATTGTGGATTTTAATTACTCAAATAAATCGATTGAATTACAAGAAAGTTTACTTAAATTTTTTGATGAACACATCTATCCGAATGAGATAGGTTACGAAAAAGCAATNGAAGAATCAGGAGATCCACTACATATTCCNTCTGTTTTAGAAGATTTAAAAGAAGAAGCAAAAAAACTAAATCTTTGGAATCTATTTTTACCAGATGAAAATCANGGTCCTGGACTTTCTAATCTTGACTATGCTCCGTTAGCAGAAATTATGGGGAGAGTTTGGTGGGCATCAGAAGTATTTAACTGTTCNGCTCCAGATACAGGAAATATGGAAATTCTTGCAGAATTTGGAACAGATTTACAAAAAGAAGAATGGCTAAAACCACTTTTAGACGGAAAAATTAGATCTTGTTTTGCAATGACCGAACCTAACGTAGCTTCTTCTGACGCAACAAATATTAGTAGNTCCATAGTTAGTGATGGAGACAATTATGTAATTAATGGAAGAAAATGGTGGACATCGAATGCTATAAATCCAAAAGCAGAAATTTGTATTTTTATGGGCATTACTAATCCTGATAACCCTCCTCATGAAAGACAGAGCCAGGTATTAGTACCAATGGATACTGAGGGTGTCACAATTGTTAGACCAATGCATGTGTTTGGATATGATGATGGATATACAGGCCATCCAGAAGTTAAATTTGAAAATGTAATAGTACCAAAGAGTAACTTAATTGGAGGTGAAGGAGCTGGATTTAAGATTGCTCAAGCTAGATTAGGGCCAGGAAGAATCCACCATTGCATGAGAACCATAGGNATGNCTGAAAGGGCATTGGAACTTATGATTAAGAGAACTCTAGAACGAGAAGCTTTTGGNAAAAAACTTTCAGAACAAGGTGTAATACAACAATGGATAGCTAAATCAAGAATAATGATTGAAGAGGCAAGATTGCTTACTTTAAAGACTGCTTGGTTGATGGACACAGTTGGTAAAGATCAAGCAAGAATAGAAATATCAGCTATCAAAGTATCAGTTATTGAGACAGCCACTTATGTCATTGATAAGGCTATTCAAGCACACGGAGCAATGGGAGTCTCTCAGGATACACCTTTAGCGAGAATGGCAGCTGGAGCAAGAGTATTAAGAATAGCTGATGGACCAGATGAAGTTCATCTTCAATCTATTGCTAAAAGAGAAATAAATAAACATAGGTAATTATGGAAACTGTTGGAGTCATTGGTGGAGGTCAAATGGGTAGCCAGATAGCTGCATTGTCTGCTATGGCTGGATACGAGACGCATGTATATGATAGTGATAGTAAAAATCTTAAATCAAAAATAAAATTTACAGAAGATAATTTAGTAAACCTCATTGATAAAGGAAGATATGACAAATCAAAATTAGAAAATTTTAAAAAACATCTTCATTCATCCGAAAGCATCGATGAAACAATTAACAATAAGTCATTTGTTATAGAAGCTGTTGTTGAAAGACTAGATGTAAAATTAGAAATATTTGAAAATATATCAAAAAAATTAGATAAAAATGTTGTATTAGCTACAAATAGTTCTTTTATACCTGTATCTGAAATTGCAAAATCATGTGATCACCCAACAAGATTTATAAATATGCACTTTTTCTATCCACCAATAAGAATGGATTTAGTTGAAATTTCTTACCCANCTGAAACAAATAAAGAAACAATTGAACGTACTCAAAATTTAGGTAAAGACATGGGAAGAACTGTAATTACGTGCAAAAAAGAAACACCAGGGTTTATTGTAAACAGGATGTTAGCTGCTTTAACAGATGAAGCATATCAACTNTATGACGAAGGTATTGCAGATTTTAAAGATATTGATATAGCAATTAAAAAAGGTTTAAATCATCCTTTAGGACCATTTGAACTTTCAGATTATTCTGGACTTGATATACATTATTATGCNAAGTTGAAAATTTTTAATGAAACTAACGATCCAAAAGATTATCCAAANGAATTTCTTGAAGAAAAAGTAAAAAAAGGAGAGCTTGGAGTTAAGTCAGGAAAAGGCTTCTACGATTATAACTAGAAATTAAAATCTTCATCTTTAAGATTAAAAAAGAATTCTCTTTCTGCTTCAATTTTTAAAACAATTCTTTCAGTTTGAACAGGAAATGGATAAGGCTTATTCCAGTATTTGTTAGAGAGTGATTGTATATTTTCGAAAGCTTCTTCGCCCTGTATTTCATCAACTACTTTACCTCTAACTTCAACAAATTTAAAAGTATCATCATGCTTCCAAATCATTACGTTAACCCTTTTATCATTTGNAGTATTAAGATATTTTGCTCTGTGAATTTCTGTATTAATTAATAAATACTCACCATCAGTATCGACCCACATAATATGGGTTTGAGGCGAGCCATCTTTAAATAATGTAGTAAACGCTGCATAGTTTGCTNCCGAAGCCATAGCTATAGTTTTTTTGTCTAATACCATGTAAACATCTTAGAATAATAATTATGAAAGTTGTAATACAAAGAGTAGATTCATCCTCGGTTGTTGTAAATAATGATGAAATTTCATCAATTAATAATGGATTATTAATTTTATGGGGCGTAGAAGTAAATGACTCAATTGAAGATGTAGACATTTTGAGTGAAAAAATATTAAATTTGAGAATATTTCCGGATGATGAAGGGAAAATGAATAAATCAATTGTTGATGTTCAGGGATCTATATTANTAGTTAGCCAGTTCACTCTNTTGGCAGATNTTTCAAGAGGCAATAGGCCATCATTTATTAAATCTGAAAATCCAGAAAAAGCAAAATTATTGTTAAAATCTGCTGTTAAAAACTTTTCTGAAAAAGTACAAGTTAAAGAAGGTGAATTTGGCGCATTTATGAAAGTAGAGCTCATAAATGATGGACCTGTAACCATACTTCTTGAAGCAAAAAATGGTAAATTGTTAACTTAAGCAGACTTAAGCTTCAGATTTTTTTTACTCTTATCGTCATTTAATTTTTTATCTAAGTAGTATTCATCACCAGCCCAAAGATGNAATCCCAAACCAGTTTTCATTGCGCATCTCTTAAAAGCATCTGATTNAGCATGTTTAGCATTTATCCCATCACTTCCTTGGTCGTGTTCAACATCTCCAATAGATGTTATGGTTACAATTTTTTGATCAATCTCAACTGTTAATTTACCAAAGCATCCAACTACTTTTCCATCTTTTTCTTGCCTGATTAGCTCAACAACTTCCCATGTATATGGCCCACAAACTTCTAATAACCTTTGAGTAATAACCGAATGTGGAATATAGTTTCCAAACTTACCTTTCGGAGCTTTTTTTATCCACTCATCAGGGAACTGTCTTGATAATTCATATAATTGATTCATTTTTTCCTCTCATTATGTTTTAAATCTTTAGTCCAATTAGGCGCTGATTTATTGTTTATGTTTATTGTTTTTAAATCAGCTTTTTCTTTCCATTCCTTATATAGAAAAGTATCTCTAATCATTTCAGGATTAAGGTTTCTATTTGCAGAGACTGCATCGAGTCCTTTTAGTTTTGGTACAAAAGTTGGTCCCAGAATAGCCAAAAGTGAATCAATCAGTTCCTCATTGTTNCTTGATTTTTCAATAACCCAATTAATAAAATTTCTTAAGTCCTGTACTTTCCAATTGTATGATTTACTATAAACAAAAACTTCATCACCAAGTCTTACTGNGCCATTTTCATTTACATCATTTGCAATTTTTTGGTCATTGAANGATTTAATACTTGTTGATGCATTTTTAACACTTCCAGAAGCATTTCTGGCAACCCAGAGAAACTCTATATCATTTGTTGATAATAACTGATCTCCAAATTCAGTTACTGATAAATCAATGTCTTCTTCACCATCTTGTAGTGAAATCTCTCTTGTTAAATCAAGAACATCATCAATTTTATTATTCATTTTTTCTCCTAAATTAAGCTGCTTCTTTATAGATTTCATGACATGAACACTTGTCATTGTGTCTATAACATAAGACAACAGCATCAAGTCCGTTTTCTTTTAGGATATCTAGTATATTTTTATTTTTCATAGTTATAAATATTAGAAATCCACTAAGACAAAAAATATTTTTTTGTCTCGCTTCTGTAAATAAATAGCAATAATATGGGCTTGTAATGACAAATGGGGATATCTTTAAATCACATATGTATGATGAAGTAATTCGTCAATACGATGAAGTTGCTGAAATGATTAATCTTGACCCCAATATAAAAGAGAGATTAAAGTTACCTCAAAGAGCGTTAACTGTAACNTTTCCTTTCAGACGAGATGAATATACCGAGGTTGAAACAGTAATTGGTTATAGAGTTCAACATGTTTTATCAATGGGGCCTACAAAGGGTGGTATTAGATATGCTGAAGATGTAAACCTTGGTGAGGTTACAGCACTTTCGATTTTGATGTCCTGGAAATCCGCTATTGTTGGGTTGCCTTATGGAGGGGCAAAGGGAGGGGTAGCAATTGACCCTAGACCTCTTTCAAGAGCAGAAAAACAAAGAATTACAAGAAGATATACNGCAGAGCTCTTACCTGTCATTGGCGTTGATAAAGATATACCCGCACCTGACATGGGAACTGATGAACAAACTATGGCATGGATAATGGATACTTATAGTAACTTCGTTGGCTCACCTCAACCAGGAATTGTTACTGGAAAACCGGCTTCTTTAGGNGGCTCTATTACAAGAAGAGAAGCTACGGGTAGAGGAGCTGTTGCTATTGCTGCTGCAGCGATGGATAAGTTAAATAAAAAATACTCAGATTCAACTGTTGTAGTTCAAGGTTTTGGAAATGTTGGAAGGTATGCAGCTTTAGCCTCGTACGAAAGAGGAGCTAAGGTAATAGCTGTTAATGATTTAACAGGGGGAGTATACAACGAAAAAGGTTTGAATATTCCTGAATTATTTAAACATATAGCAAAAGAAAACACGGTAAAAGGTTTTTCTGGTGGAGATCCTTTTGTAGGAGAAATATTAGAACTTGAGTGTGATGTATTAATACCAGCTGCTGTTGGCGGAGTTATAACATCAACCAATGCNTCAAACATAAAAGCACATGTTATTGTTGAAGGAGCCAACTCACCAACTACTTTAAATGCTGATAAAATTTTAAGAGAAAATAATGTTTTAATAATTCCAGACATTCTTGCTAACGCAGGAGGTGTAACTGGTAGTTATTTTGAATGGGTACAAAATACTCAAAATTATCTTTGGAAAGAAAAAGAACTTTATGAAAAGCTTATAGATGTTTTAGAGTCAGCTTTTGAAGAGGTTTACATTATTTCAGAAAAAAATAATTGTGATTTAAGAACAGCCGCATTAATCAAAGGGATTAAGCGTGTAGCAGCTGCAAAATTAACTAGAGGGTTGTTNCCTTAAAATCTTTTCTATTTTATTCAAAATANCTGATTTCTTTTCATTTAAATTTNCAATTTCTTTGTTTACCTGTTCCTTATCAATATTTTTGATAGGACTTTTTTCTGGTATATCATCTGGATTCTCAAACATGTTCATTGCTTCTAAATTTTCTTCCAAGTTGCTAATTTGATTATTTATTTCTTGAAGTTCATCTGTATCGGGTGTTTCTTCGTTGTATTCAGGGCAAATTGGCTTATAGTAACACCAGTCACATAGTGTATTTTTTATAGCTGGAAAGTTATTNTCCTTGTAAGCTTTTTTTATATTTGACCATATTTCCATAATTTCATCTTTGGCATTACTTAGTGTTTCTTCTTCAACTTGAAGAGTGTGAATCGTTGAATTTTTCAAATAAATAAGTTTTAACTCTTTAGGCATTTCACCAAGTTCGTCTTTTATTAATAGAGCATATAATTTCATTGCAAAGAATCGTGGTTCTTTGTATTTAGCTGCTGGTGCTTTTCCAGATTTATAATCAATTATTATTAAATTTCCATCCTTATCTCTATCCATCCTGTCTAGTATCCCTCTAAGGTTTAAATCATCCAAAGATCCTCTTACCCATCTTTCTTTCTCTAATGGTTCAATTTCTTGTGGGTTTTCCAAAGTTAAGTAATTTGCTAGCAAATTTAATGCATCTACACCCCATTCCTTTTCTTCTTCAACATTTGAAAATAAATTTACATGCTCATCATCACTTCTTACCTTTGTCCATGCATTTCTAAATAGATTGTATAAATTCTCTGATGTTCGTTCTTCTTTAGGCAGGTTATACAAATCCTCAAGAGCTTGATGCACAGTAGTACCTTTTGCTTGCACTTCTGTAGTAGGCTCTTTTATTTTGTCAACGTTAGCAAATTTAAATTGCTTAGGACATGTTTTAAACTGAGAGGCTCTAGAAGGCGAAAGATTTTTTATCATATATAAACTATAACTTTTTTTATTATTTTTTACACGATGTACTCTTGTAATGTGAAGAAATTCATTAAATTATTACAAATTGTTGGAGTTATAACTTTTATTCTTTACTTTGTCGTCGGTGTTCTATATAACTCATTTAGTTGGTTTAACCATTTATTTGGATAATTAAGTCCCATTAATTATTGATATANCAAACATTTGCTAAAGTTAATTTGATGAGTCGTTCAAAAATTAAAGTTGCAATTCTTGGTGTCGGCAATTGTGCAAGTTCTTTAGTTCAAGGTCTTGAATATTATAAAAGTGATGACACCGAGAATGGGTTAATATCAGATGTTATTGGTGGTTATAAAGTATCTGATATAGAAATAGTTGCTGCTTTTGATATAAATAAAGAGAAAGTTGGAATAGATCTTTCNGAAGCAATTTTTAAAGAACCAAATAATACTTCAAAATTTTCAGAAGTACCAAAATTAAATATTGAAGTTAAGCCAGGAAAAACATTAGATGGTGTTGGTAAATTCGTTGAAGATAAGATTCCTGTAGTTGATGACTCAAATCAAGTTATTGATGAACTGATTAAATCTAATGCAGAAATATTAGTAAATCTACTACCTGTTGGCTCAGAAGAAGCAGTTAAATACTACGCAGAGTGCGCAATCAAAGCCAAAGTAGGTTTCATAAATTGCATCCCTGTCTTTATTGCTAGAGATAAACAATGGTACAAAAAATTTAAAGACAACAATGTTCCACTAATAGGTGATGACATAAAGAGTCAAGTTGGNGCAACTATTGTTCATAGGGCATTAGCTCAATTATTTTCTGACAGAGGTATAGAGCTTAAAAGATCATACCAATTAAATGTTGGTGGAAATATGGATTTTTTAAATATGTTAGAAGAAGATAGGCTAGAGACAAAAAGAACTAGTAAAACCTCATCCGTTACTTCTGTTGCTAATAAAGGCAAAGGTATGGACCCTGATAATGTAAGAATAGGCCCATCCGATTATGTTAAATGGTTAGAAGACCGCAAGAAAGCTTTTATACGTTTGGAAGGAGAAGCCTTTGGTGGAGTGCCGTTAAATATTGAAGTACAACTTGAAGTCTGGGATTCTCCAAATAGTGCTGGTGTAGTAATTGATGCAATAAGATATATGAAATTTTTTACTGATAAGAAAGATTTAGAGTCCTTAGATTTAGTTTCAGCTTGGTTAATGAAAGCTCCAGCTAAAACATCAAAAGATACAGATACTTTACATAAACTTCATGAACTTACACATGGAGAAAATTAAATATTAATAACAGATTTATTAAATATATCTAAAGCCTCTTCAACTTGATCTAAAGGTGTAGTCAGAGGTCCCATAAACCTTATAACATTTCCTTCTAATCCGCAGTTAACTAAAAGCAAACCATTATTTTTACAGTTATCAATAATTTTTAATGCTATTTCTTTTCCAGGTTTTTTTGAATCTTGGTCTTCAACTATTTCTACTCCAAGCATTGTTCCATATCCTCTTACATCTCCTATAAATGGTGATTCATTCATTAAGAGATTCAATGATTCGTTCATCATCTTCGCTTGTTTTTTTGTATGATTCAATAAATCATCTTTATCAAAAACTTCAAGNACTCCTAATGCAGCTGCGCAAGAAATTGGCGAAGCACCAAAAGTACTTCCAATACCAGCTTCATGTATGGAATCCATTATTTCACTTTTACCAACTACTGCAGCTAGAGGAAAACCACCGGCAATTCCTTTAGCCAAAGTTGCTATATCAGGAGTTACGCCAACTGTATTTGCNCCAAACATCTCACCTGTTCTACCAAATCCTGTTTGAACTTCATCAAAAATTAATAAAATATTATTTTTAGTAGCAATATTCTTCAGTTCTTCTAAAAATTTAACAGAAGAAGGTATGTATCCTCCTTCACCAAGTTGTATTTCTACAACAAATGCTGCTGTGTCATCTATATCAACTTTATTTTTTAAGATATTGTTAACACTGTCTATAGCCATCTCATCAGTTATGTCTCTATAAGCATATGGATATTCAGCATGATGAATAAATTCTGGGAAAGGACCAAAACCATTTTTATAAGGATTTTCTTTCCCAGTCAAACCCATTGCAAGGTAGGTTCTTCCATGGAATCCTCCCTTAAATGCAATAATGTTTTTTCTTTTTGTATGATAACGTGCAATCTTAGTCGCATTTTCGATTGCTTCAGCTCCACTATTGACTAGAAAAGTTTTTGTNTTTTCTTCAATTGGATATCTTTTGTTTATCTGTTCAGCTACCTTAACTGCATTTTCATGAGGAGCGAATGCAAAGCAAGAATGTGAATAGTTTTTTAGTTGCTCTTCAACATTTTTAACTACTCTTGGATTTAGATGTCCTGTATTAAGTACTGCATAACCACCGACATAATCAAGATATCTCTTATTATCTTTATCCCAAATTTCAGCATTACTACCTTTTACTATCAATGAATCTAATGATGGGACCCAAGCATCAGGTACATTTTGTTTAATTGTTTCTAAATCAATATTTGACATTACAGATTTACTGTAACTGATTATTATTTAATACTCAATTCTAGAGATACTAAAATAAACACATGATAGATATTATCCATTCTTACTCAGGTATATTAAGTGCTTGGATTTGTGGACTTAGTGGATTTATATTTCTTATTATGCATTTCAAAGTTAAATTTAGGAATGAAAAAGCAGGATTTTATATGATTATAGGATCAGTAATTTCTCTTTTAACAAATGCTTTAATAGTTGCTTATATGTATTCAGCCAATGAAAANCTGGGTACGTTTCATGTTTTTTATGTTGCTGTAGTTTTATTTACTTTAACTTTTCTATACATATATAAAGATCAAATGAGAGAAAACTATTTTTTATATTGGGGACTTGCCCTACTCTATTTAATGGGATTAGCAATTAGAGCAATTACAACATTTGGAGAGGTGCTATATTAATGGCTTTACAGTTATTAAAAGATGGAAAAACATTTGCTGACATAAATTCTGAAAAACCAAAAATATGTTTTTTACATGGTTGGGGTGGATCAAGCAGTGATTTTAGTTTAATTACTAATAATTTTGAAAGCATTGCTATAGATCTCCCAGGTTTTGGTAAATCTAAAACACCTGAATCAAGTATGAACCCTAAAGAATATGCTGAATACATAATAAATCTTATTCCTAATAGTGTTGAAATTCTAGTTGGCCATTCATTTGGTGGAAAAGTAGCAGTTCATATGTCATTTATGAAAAATTACAAAAATCTTGTTCTGATTGGTTCACCTTTGATTAGAAAAAATCCTGAAATGACTCTCAATTTACGACTAAATTTATATAAATTTCTTAATAGTTTGAATTTAATATCTGATAAAAGTTTAGAAAAATATAAAAATAAACATGGATCTGAAGATTATAAAAATGCAGAGGGCATAATGAGGGATTCTCTTGTAAAAACAGTAAATGAAGACTTGAGTGAATTACTTCCAAAAATAGACATAAATGTGAAATTAATTTGGGGAGAAAAAGATAATATTGTTCCATTNTCAATAGGGGAGGAAGCCAATACTAAATTCAAAGATTCTCAATTAACTGTATTCAAAGATGCAGGCCATAATATGTTAAGAAGAAAATCAAATGAAATTACAAAGATTATAAAGGAATTATGAACATTTTATATTTATTAATTTTGCTTATTATTACTGGAAGTTCAATAATAAATTCTATTAAATGGGGTAGGTTTGCTCAGAGAGAACATTATTTACCAGGATCAGTAACAAGATTTTACTTTAGATGGGTTAGGACAACTTTTATAAATAAATTTTTGTTTTTTATATCTTTAATATTGTTTGTGATATCTCTTTGGTTGTATTTTGTTCCTATATTTGTAATTATATTGACTCTGTTTACTCCATTAGGTATAAGTTTTAAAACACGCACAGGTGATATCAATATAACTGAAAGATTGCAGAGAGTGAATTATTTGTACTATCTAGTTATTGTTTTAATTTCATTAGTTTCATATTTCACTGGATATGGATATATTTTTGCATTATTAGCTAATATGTTTTCGTTCTTCATATATGATCAATGTCTTAAAATTTTACAATCATATGAGAAAAACATATCAAAAGTATTTGTCAATGACGCTTCAATCAAGTTAAATTCNATTTCATTGCCAGTTGTTGGTATTACAGGTTCTTATTCTAAAACAACAACCAAGAATGTACTAAAACAAATTCTAGAACAGAAAAATAATACCTTTGCTACACCTGAAAGTTATAACAACAGGCTAGGGATTGCTAAAGCAATAAATGAAAATTTTAATAAAGATCACGATATAGCACTTATTGAGATGGGTACATATGCTAATGGCGAGATTCGAGAAATTTGTTCATGGGTAAGGCCACATATAGCGGTCATAACTGGTATTGCTCCAGTACATTTAGAAAGAATGAAAACTCTCGAAAATATATTAGATGCTAAATCTGAAATTGTTGAACTGGCTGGTTCAGTTGTTATCAACGGGGATGATGAATTGTTATTAAATGAAGCTAGGTTATGGACCAACCAAAAACAAGTATATGACTGTTCAACCACCAGTAATGAAGCAGCTGTATATGTAGAGTATGAAAATGATAAACATGATATTTATATTGGTGGAGAGTTTGTTTCTTCAGTCAAGGGACCTAAATTATTACAACTATCNATTTCTTTATCAGTAGGAGTTTTACTAGCTCTCGATTTAAATATAGATGAATATTTTACAAACTTAAAATCATTAGATAAAACAGAACATCGTCAAAATATAATCAAGAGCGATTATGGCCATTCAATTATTGATAATTCATTTAACTCTAACCCTATGGCAATAGATTTCAGTCTTGCTACTTTGTCNCAGCTTGGTAATGAGAAATCAAAGAGATATTTAATTACTCCTGGATTAATTGAATTAGGCAGTGATCAGTTTTCAATAAATTATGCATTTGCGAATGAAGCAAGCATAGTTGTTGATGAAGCGATAATTGTTGGTTATACCAATAAAAGATCATTAATTTCAGGATTTGAAGATAACAATATACCATGTAACTGGTACCCCAATAGAGATGAAGCTGTTGCTTTTTTGAATTCTATTGTAGAATCAGATGATATTGTATTATTTGAAAATGATTTACCCGACCACTATCCATAAAATATGAGTAAAAATATAGCTGTTATTATTGGAGGACCATCTTCCGAACATGATATCTCTATTCTTACTGGACTTCAGAGTGCTCGAATACTTTCAAAAGATAATAAAATTACAATTCTTTATTGGTCAAAAGAGAATAATTGGTATTTATTAGATCCAAATTTAGAATCTAAAGATTTNCTGGAAAATACTAAATTAATGAAAAAACCACTAGAACTTAGGATAAATGGTGATTCGGGCTTTTATTTTAAGAAAAAAAAGCTTAATTTTGATGTATTTCTTAATTCTTGCCATGGTGGTCCNGGCGAAGACGGAACTTTACAGTCACTTTTAAACATTTTAAANGTTAAATATACAGGTCCGAAGATAATTTCTGCTCAGATNTGTATGGATAAATATGTCTTTTATACAACAATGAAAGAAAATGGGCTTCCTGTGATTCATAAAAATTTAGTTAATCCTGATGAAAAGCCAAGTTTTGATGGTCCATATATTTTAAAACCACGTTTTGGAGGATCATCAATNGGTGTAGAAGTAGTTAATGATTACGAAACTGTATTAAAAATTGTTGAATCTTCAGATTTATATACAGAAGGTGCANTTGTGGAAAGGTATCTAGAAGATTCGGAAGACATATTAATTGGAGTGAAAAACTATCCAAATTTTTCANTATCNGAAATAGAAAAGCCCATAAAAAATGAAACATTATTTTCATATTCTAAAAAATATTTAGAAAACGGAGGGNTAGAAGGATCCGAAAGAGANCTTCCNGCGCAAATAAATGATGATAAAAAAAATAAAATTATTAAATATGTAGAAAAAATAAATTCAATTATCCCTACAAGAGGTATTTTTCGATATGATTTCTTAATAGACAATGATGATATTTATATTAATGAAATAAATACAATTCCAGGAAGCCATGCTTTGTACTTATGGCAAAATTTAAATAAATCTAAATATGAATTATTAAATGACATTGTTGAGGAAGCTATATCTGATGAACCAATAACTTGGTCTACTACAGGATCAGATGGCCTTGCTTTGAAGAGTGCAAAAGATATNCAATCCAAGCTAGGATAAAAATATGTTTGGAATTTACTGGGATTGNGACGGTACATTAATGGATACCGAAAAAGCNTTCGCTTATGCATGGCAAGAAATTTTAAAATCAAAAAATCTTGATTTACCCATAGAGNACTTTGATCAGTATGTTGGNGTTGACGATAAAATTGTTCATGAAAAATTTTCATCAGAAGTAGAGCTTCCTTCTTTTNAAGAAACNATGAATCTTATATCAGAAATAATTTTAAAAAATTTTGGTGAAAAAACATTATTTGATGATGCTTTACAATGTTTAGAATATTTTTATCACTATGACTGGAAACAAGCTTGTGTTTCTGCTTCTCCTCAATATCATCTTGAGAATAAATTAAAAGAAACAGAAATTTATCAATATTTTCATCTCGTTATTGGTGGTGACTCTGTAATAAGAAATAAACCATACCCAGATATATATTTAGATTCTATTAATAAATTACAAACCACTAAAAATATAATTATTGAAGACAGTCCATTTGGAATTGAAGCTGGAGTTGAAAGCGNAGAATTCGTTATTGCAATTGATAGAGGAGTTTTTTCTGAAGAACAATTATCAAGAGCAAATTTANTAGTTAATAAAATTACTCCGGAGATAATTCTTGAAGCTAGTGAAAGCCTTTAATAATTAAGATAATTTAAAATAAACTACAAAACTGACTTAGGCGCAAAAATAGACTAAGTAACACTAATTAAGATTAATGGAATTTTTCTTTTAGTCATCTTTTGATAATTTGAATACCCACCTTTATTCATATTATCCATTTTGCTCCACCACTCAATGTATTCCTCATCATGAATTTGAGCAGCGCTTCCAGATAATATCTCTCTTCCAATTTGTATTTTACATTCTGGATTTGATATTAAATTATGATACCAACTCGGATTTTTTTCTCNTCCTCCATTTGANGCTACTATGCAAAATGAATTTGATTCTTTTAAATATGACAGTACATTTTTTCTTTNNAGNNNNGTTTTTGCTCCAGTACTATGCAAAATTAAGCAAGGTCTTCCAGCTAAAGTTTTGCCAACTCTTCCATTTGAATATATATAAATGTAGTTATGACAATATATAAATAGAAACTGTGAATATAGTCTTACAATTTTTATGNATCTTNTAATCTTTTTTTTAATAATCGCCCTGACCAATTTTTACATTTTTTATAACTTGGTTATCTTCTATGTTTTCTATATCAAAATTAATTCTTTGTCCTTGTCTTAAGGTTCTAAATATTGAATCCTTNAATGAACCTGGTTGTATATAAACTTCTGTTTTATCAGTATCTAATAAAACAATACCGCTNCCAGAATTAGGATCATAAGATTTTACGACACCTTGAGCCATTAAACTTTTTCGCCTCTTTGTCTTATTTCATTAACAACAGATTCTATTCCACGTTTGTCAATTATTTTGTTGCCTCTGGTACTTACTTTAAGTTTTANCCATCTATTTTCACTCGCTAGCCAATATTTTTTAGTTTGAATATTTGGTTTAAACCAGCGATTATTTCTTTTGTGTGAAAAGGTAACATTCTTACCAGATCTTGGTACTCTACCTGTTACTTGACATCTATTAGCCATATTATTTCCTTTAAAATACAAGTATAACTATAACTTGACTCTTAACTATTAGGTACTTTCATTTTAAATCTTTTTAGGTATTGTTTGATTGTGGTTGAAAGAAATATAAAGTATTTAGAAAATATATCACTTGATGAAATAAAAGGTTTTGGAGAAAAAAGATTATCTTCATTTAAAAAACATGGAATAAATAATATTTCAGACCTTTTGAGGTTTTTCCCAAAAAAACATATTGACAGGTCTCAAATATCAAAAATTGATTCAATAACTGCTGATATTAATAAAGAAATTACTATTTTAGGAGAAGTTACGGATGTATCTGTTTTTACAACAAAAACTAGGTTGAGAATAGCTACATTAGTAATTAAAGATGATACTGGTCAAATTAGAGCAAAATGGTTTGGTCCTCAATATATAGAAACAAGATTTAAAAAAGAGGATTCGGTAGCTATTTCAGGAATTCCTGATGTTAAGAAAACTGGTTCTATAGAGTTTAAAAATGCAACAATTGAAAAGTTCTCTGATTTAGAAGAACTAAACGAAACAGGTTCNTTGATACCGATATATCCTAAAATTGAGGGTTTATCGAGCACAATTATTAGAAAAGGTATAAAAGAGGCTCTTAGAAGGACACCAAAAATTGAAGATTTTGTATCTAAAAAAGANTTAGGNCAGTACAAAATTATTGATAGAATTTCAAGTTACAATAAAATACATTTCCCAGAAACTATTAATGAATTCGAAGATGCAAGAAATAGATTAGCATTTGATGAATTTATTTATTTACAGTCAATTTTTAAAGAAATAAAAGAAACATATAACAAAAATGAAACTGGTTTAAAACATACAATAAAAAAAGAAACATTAATTAATTTTGAAAAAGATATTCCATTTAAATTAACAAATTCACAAAAAAAAGTAATAAATGAAATATTTAGTGATATGAAGAAATCTTCACCTATGAAAAGACTCTTACAAGGGGATGTTGGGTCCGGCAAAACAATTGTTGCTGCAGCAGCAGTTTATGCTGCAATAAATTCATCTCACCAAGCTGTACTAATGGCGCCAACGGAAGTACTTGCTGAACAACATTTTCACTCATTAAGTAAAATTCTTATTTTTAATGATGTACAAATATACTTACTTACATCATCTGTAACAGATAGAGATAAAATAATGAAAACTATTAAAGATGGAACTCCAGCTTTAATAATAGGAACACACGCATTAATACAAGATAAAGTTAAGTTTAATAATTTAGGTTTAGCGATTATTGATGAGCAACAAAGATTTGGTGTTGAACAGAGAAAGAAACTTACATCAACTCAAGAGAAAACTCCTCACCAACTTGTTATGACTGCTACACCAATTCCAAGAACAACTGCACTAGCTATATATGGAGATTTAGATTTATCAGTCATAGATGAAATGCCACCAGGGAGAAAAACTATAAAGTCAATATTGTATGAAGGAACTAAAGAGGATACAGAAAAAATATATACCCTATGTGAAAATCATCTAAAAAATAAATCTCAAATATTTGTTGTTTGTCCGTTTATAGAAGAAAGTGAAAAATTAGATATTAAAGCCGCTGAGAATGTTTATAAACAATTTAAAGATAAATTTTCAAATTATGAAGTAGAAATATTACATGGAAAAATAAACTCAGAGGAAAAAGAAAAAATAATGGAAGATATGCATAATAAAAAAATTGATATTCTTGTATCAACTGTTGTTATAGAGGTTGGTATTGATATTCAAAATGCAACACTAATGATTATTGAGAGTGCAGAAAGGTTTGGATTAAATCAACTTCATCAATTACGTGGAAGGGTTGGAAGAGGAAACAAAGAATCTGATTGTGTATTTCATGTAACTGATGGAAAAAATATGGAAACAATTACTGAAGTAGGAAAAAAAAGACTTCAAGCCATAGTAGAAAATAATGATGGTTTTAAATTATCCGAAATAGATTTACAGATTAGAGGAGAAGGAAAAGTAACTGGTACAAGCCAATCTGGGATGTCTGATTTAAAAATAGCTGATATAAGATACGACTACGATATATTGCAATCTTCTAAAGACTACTTTGAAAATAATGTAACAACTATAAATGAAGCATTAATACAAGAAGAAGCAAAAATATTGTTTCCAAACTTTTCTAAGGTNGAGGACTCGACATGAAAGTAATTGCTGGTATTTATAAGGGNAGAAACATAGATACTATTAAAGATTCAACAACCCGTCCGATGATGGGAATAGCAAGAGAGGGAATTTTCAATACCTTACAATTTTCTTTTGAAAATGCTAATGTATTGGATTTATTTGCAGGATCTGGAAGCATGGGAATTGAAGCTCTTAGTAGGGGAGCTAAATATGTAACTTTTATTGATAACTCTCCTGATTGCATACGACAAATTAATAAAAATCTTAAAGAATATAAGAATGATTACTCTGTAATAAAACTAGATGTTTCTAATTATATAAATGAAGTAGCTAGCAAATTCGATATTATTTTTTATGATCCACCATTTGAATATTCAACAGAAGTTATAAATGTAGAAATTAATGAAATAAGAAATAATTTAAACAAAAATGCTTTCATTATTATACATAGACATTCAAATTCTTCTTCTATAGTTCTTCCTAACGATGTAGAATTGTATAAAGAAAAGAACTACGGACAAAGTAAAATTTTAATTTTAAGAAAGAAATGAAAATATTAATACCAGGCTCATTTGATCCACCAACTAATGGTCATATTGATGTTATTACAAGGTGCTTAAAAGTTTTTGATGAAGTATTAGTTGGAGTAATTGTTAACCCATCCAAGGAATCCCTATTTTCAACTGAGGTTAGATCTGAAATGCTTAATGAGGTATTTAGTAAGAACAAAAATGTTACTGTTAAAAGTTTTGAAGGCTTACTTGTAGATTTTGCTAAAGATAATAACGTTAATGCTATTGTAAAAGGCTTAAGAGCAATGACAGATTTTGATTATGAACTTCAAATGGCTCAAATGAATTTTAATTTAGCTGATTTTGAAACAATTTTTATACCTACATCACCAGAGTATGGCTATGTTTCCAGTTCATTAGTAAAAGAAATACATTCATACGGTGGAGATGTAGATGAATTAGTACCAGAGAATGTATCAAAAAGGTTAAAAGATGTCTGATCAAGAAAATTTTAATTTAGATGAAGTAATAAGTGGAGATAGAAAAATAGAGTATGTTGATAAATTAGAACTACTCAGAGAAAAAGTAAATTCAAAAGGTGTATTAAGTAGTAGATCAAATAAAAAGGAACTTATTGAAATAGTCGAAAATTTAATTGATTTAATGCCAGTAGAACTAAGAACAGCACGCTGGCTTGTAAGAGAACAAGATACTTATTTAAATAAAGCTAGAGAAGAAGCAAATGAAATACTAAGTATTGCAAAAGTAGAATCGGATAGATTAATTGCTGATTCATATGTACTTCAAGAAGCTGTNATTGAAGCNAATGCTTTAATTAAAAAAGCCGAAGATGAGGCTCAGGCTTATCGTGCCCAGATTGAAGATGAAATAGATCTTAAACTTACTGAGGTATTAAATAAGTTTGAACAAATAAATAATTTTATTGAAACTGAGAAAAAAAGATTACGTCAACCAAGAAAAATAATTGAACCAGAGTAATCTCATGGAACAATTAAATACCCTAATTAAAATTAATGAAATAAAGCATCAAAAGAATAATTTAAAATTTAAATCCTCTGGTTATCTAGATATTAAATATTTCGGTAATGAAACAAATAAAAATAACGAAATAAACTTAACTGTTGAAATTATTAAAGAGATAGAGTCATTAAATATAAATNTNAATTTAAATTTTACATATGTTAGTGAATGTTCAAGATGTTTAAGTANAAGTAACAAACAAGATACAGGTACATTTNATAACAACTTTTCAACTATTTCGGAGAACGATTATGACATAGATATTAATAGTGAAAATATTGATGTTTTATCTATTGTTTCGGAAGTAATAATATCAAAAATGGATTTAACTAATATATGCAAAAAAGACTGTAAAGGTTTATGTTATTTATGTGGAAAAAATCAGAATAAGCATATATGCTCANATGAAGAAAAAAATATAAAAGAAAGCCCATTTTCTTCCCTAAGTGAGCTAGATTTGTAAGTTGAAAGGAAATAGTTATGGCAGTACCTAAAAAGAAAATGTCTAAATCTAGAACAAAAAGAAGAAAAGCTATGCATAAAATTTCTAGACCTCATTTTTTAGTTGACCCNGAAACTGGTGTCGCAAAACAATCACATAGAGTTAATCCTGTAGACGGAACATACAACGGACGTCAAGTTAAAGAACCAAATAACGAATAATTAATAGATCATGAGCACAATTGCTGTAGACGCAATGGGGGGAGATTCTGCACCGCAGGAAATTGTTAAAGGCGCAATTCTTGCAAAAGAACAAGGNGTTGAAGTAATTTTATCTGGGGACAAGACCCTCATTAATAACTATTTAGAAGGGGTCAATATACCGGTTATTGATTANCCTGAAGTAATTTCAATGACTGATAATCCAGCAAGAGCTATTAGAACAAAAAAGAATGCATCTATATTAGGTGCCTTACAATTAGTTAAAGAAAATAAAGCTGATGGAGTATTTTCAGCAGGNGCAACTGGTGGTACCTTAGTTGGTTCAATCTCAGTGTTGGGAAAAATAAAGGGAGTTTTAAGACCTGCCATTGCTGCTGTCTTACCTGGACTTGATGGAGATATTATTTTGCTTGACTCAGGATCTAGTCTCGATGTAAAACCAAAAATATTGTTACAGTATGGAGCTATGGGTTCAAAATTAGCAGAAATTATATTTGAATTGGAGAAACCAAAAATAGGNTTATTAAATAATGGAGAAGAAGAGTCAAAAGGTAGAGATTTAGAACAATCTGCTTTTAAATTATTAAAATCCTCTAATTTAAATTTTATCGGAAACATAGAGGGGAGAGACTTTGCAAACTCAAAAGCAGATGTGTTTGTAACAGACGGGTTTACAGGAAATGTAGTACTAAAGACAATGGAGGGAACTGCAAAATTACAACAAAAACTTTTATCAAAATCATTAAAANATAACTTATTCAAACCACTTCTATTACCAGTAAAAAAAGCAATGGAACCNGCAAAAGATAAATTAAATCCNGATAAAACTAANGCTTCATATTTACTTGGAGTAAAAGGTTTAGTAACCATTGGTCATGGATCATCNTCTGCTGAAGCAGTGAAAAATGCTATTTTATATACAAATGAAAGTGCCCAGAAAGGTTTTATAAATAATTTTTCTAATACAATTTCTGAATTATGAGTGAAAAGGATTTAAGTAAATTAGAAAAAATTATTGATTATAAATTCAATGATAAAAAATATTTAAAGATTGCTTTAACTCATAAATCTTATTTAGATGAACAAACTGATTATCTATCTAACCAAAGGTATGAGTTTTTAGGAGATACGATTTTAGATTTTGATTTAACNTTATATCTTTTTAANAATTTTCCAAATTTAGATGAAGGCAATCTAACTAAAATTAGATCAAGTGCAGTAGATCAAAGTTCATTAGTTGCATTAGGAAAAAAAATAAATATTGGAGATTTTATTTTCTTGAGTAAATCAGAGGATGCAAGTGGTGGTAGAAATAAAAAATCTATAATTGAAGATGCAGTAGAAGCATTAATAGCTGCTATCTATTTTGACGGAGGCNTAGAGAATGTAAACAAATTTGTATCAAAATATATCTATCCAAATATAAAAGAACTATCACAAGACCCAGGAAAAAAAGATTATAAAACTCGTTTACAAGAACATTATGCAAAAATTGGAAAAAAAGTTACATACGAAAATACATCAACCGGACCTGATCATTCTAAAGAATTTAGTTCAAAAGTTNTACTTTCAGATAATGTAATTGGAACAGGGAAGGGAAAGTCAAAAAAGAATGCTGAACAAATGGCAGCTAAAGCAGCTTTATTAAATGCAAAAAATTAAATGAGTAAATTTAAAACTATAGATATTGAACTCCTTAGAAATAACTATCTAGAATCTAAACACGAAGTCCTTGTAACAACAGATAAGGATAAAGATGGTTTTGATTTTTTTCCAAGATCTGCAATTAAACCATTTCAAATTATNCCTTTATTACTTTTAGCTAAAAAAAATAATATATCATTTGAAAANGAAGAAATTGCTATTTTTGGATCATCTCATTCAGGACAAGATNTACATGTAGATCTTTTAACTGATATATCAAAAAAATATAATGTTGATTCAAATGATATTTTTTGTGCTCCACAAAGACCTATGCATGTTGAAACTGCTGATAAATATATTTCAAATAATTTACCATTCTCTAAATTAAATAATAATTGTTCCGGTAAGCATTTATCAATGCTTATCTATTCTAAGTTATTGAATGTAGAAAATGATTATTACTTTAAAATTGAACACATTGTTCAAAAAAATATCAATAAATTTTTTAAAGAGATCTTTGAATTATCTGATATAAAATATGCTATTGATGGATGCGGATTGCCTGCCATATATTTAAATTCNCAATCATTTTTAAAAGGTGTCAAGAATATATTANCTTCAGAATATAAAGACACTTGGTTATCTGTATTTGATTCATACACAAAGTTNCCAAATTTAGTNGGTGGTGATAATAGGACTGACACAAATGTTATGACACATAGTTCAAAACCATTTTTAGCAAAATCAGGGGCAGAAGGCGTACTCTTTGNAACAAATAATGAATCTTCATATATTTTTAAATGTGTCGATGGTAATTTTCGCGCTGTCGATTTAGTAGCTACTAATTTTCTTCATAATTCAAATCTTATAAATGAAAAACCTTATCAAGAATTAGTTAAAAATTACTCTAAAAACTTGCAAAATACAGATGTTTATACTTTTAATATCAATTAAATAATNTCAAAANTTAAGCAATNTTCTCAATTTTTAGTATCCTTATATTAACAACAGGGTAAATATGTATTTAAAAGCAGTAAATATTAATGGCTTTAAGTCATTTTCAGAAAACACAAACATAGATTTTACTAACAAAGTAAATGTTGTTGTCGGCCCTAATGGATCAGGTAAATCAAATGTAGTTGATGCCATTTCTTGGGTCCTTGGAACTCAAAGTCCTGGAACTTTAAGAACAAATAAGATGGAAGATGTTATATTCGCAGGTACGGAAAAATTGTCACAAAAAGGCTTTGCNGAAGTAAATCTAAATTTTGANGTTGATGCTGATAAATTTAATGGAACAGACGAAATCTCAATAGGAAGAAAGTTATATAGAGATGGTCAATCAGAGTATTTCATGAATGGCTTGAATTGTAGGTTGCTTGATATACAGGAGTTTTTAAGTGATGTAGGTATTGGAAAACAACAACATACAATAATTTCACAAGGTCAAATAGCTGAAATCTTAAATTCAAAACCAGAAGATCACAGAATAACTATTGAAGAAGCAGCAGGTATACTTCCATTTAAATTAAAGAAAGACAAAGCTCTAAGAAGAATTGAGTCAGGAGAAAAGGAAATAAAAAGAGCAAAGGATGTCATTAGAGAAATTAAAAAACAATTAAAACCNTTAAAAGAACAAGCTGAGCAAGCAACTGTGCATGAAGAATCTGTTAACAAGTTAAAACAACTAAAAATTAAATTCAATATATTAAATTATCAAAAATACAATAACAAAAACAAAATNATCAAAAATGAATTANTAAAAATAAATNAAGATTTAGAAGATCTTAGCAACTCAATAAAGAACCAAAAAGAATTAAAAAATAAAATTAATGATGATTTAGGTGAAAATATNTCATTAGGGTCTTTATATAAAGATTATTCAAACAAAATTTTAAATAATGCGGAAAAAATTAAAAATATTATACAAATTTCTAACGAANGAGTTGATAACATAGAAAGAGCTCAATTAAAAAACAGTCAAGAAAAAGAAACTANTAAAAATAAAATATTNGATAATTCAAACCTAGTTTCGTCTTTATCTAGTCANCTAATATTTAAAAAAAATATACTTAATGAAAAATCTAATAAATTAGAAACACTAAATACAGAGTTATTAGATGTAATTAAGAAACAATCTTTAAATTTAGAAATTAATGAAGCATTAATAGAAAATGAAATTAAATATATTAATGAGTATCTTAGCGAAAAAGAATATTCAAATAAAAACAATAAATCAAGATTAGAAATTTTAGAAAAAGATAAAGAAATTTCTGAGATGTTAATAAGTAAGCATGAAGAAACTTTAAGTATCAATAAAATTGATGACTTAAATTTTAGTAAAGCTAAAAACAAAATTATTTCTGTAATTAATAGAGAAATTGAAAATATAAAAAAGACGAATATAAATGTATCAAATGAGACAGAATCAAAAGTAATAATTTTAGAGCAGAAAATAGAACAATTAAATTTAATAAATAACAAAGACGAATTTAAAGAGGAATTAAAATTACAAAAAGAAAAATATAATTTAGATATTAAAAAAATAGAAAAAGAAGTTTCAAATCTTTCTTCACAAATCATTGAGATAACTGAAAAGATAAAGTATTTAAATAATGAAAACGAAGTATTAGCTAATACTATAAACACTAATAGGGATCAAAATTATATTAAAAATATCAAAGAATTAAATGATTTATCAACTACTGCTTCTGAAATGTATAGAAAACTAAAAGAATCTTCAGAAATATTAAGAAATACTGGAGACAAATATGATGAAAAATATGGAGATAATAATAAAAACATTCAAGATATTGATAATGATTTAGAAAAATATAATAATCTTTATTACAANTTAAAAGATCAAAAAAGTAATTTACTAATTAAAGAATCAGAAAATTCTAATATGTCTTCAACTCACTATTCTTATCTAACAAATATAGAAGGTTTAACTTTGGATGAAATTAATAGNTATGAGGAAATAAATGAAAAAGAAGATGAACTCATCAATAATATAAAAACTTGNGAAGACACAATTGAAAGTATTGGAGTTGTGAACTATTTAGCTAAAGAAGATTATGAGGCTTTAAATACNAGATATACNGAAATACAAGAATCCATTGACGATTTNTTGNTAACAAAAAAAGAACTTAATTCNCATATAAAAGAGATTGAATCAGAAATAACATTTAGAATTGAATCNTCATTCAACTCTATTTCTNTAAATTTTGCAGAAATTTTTGAAAANCTNTTCCCTGGNGGTGTNGGTGCNCTTCAATTAACAAACAAAGANAATTTATTAGAAACTGGAATAGAAATTAGCGCGCAGCCTCGAGGTAAAAAAGTTAAAAAATTAAGTTTANTNTCTGGTGGAGAAAGATCNTTNGCCGCTATAGCCTTTTTATTTGCAATATTTAAATCATTTCCTAGTCCTTTTTATATATTAGATGAAGTAGAAGCAGCTTTAGATGATGCTAATTTACATAGAATGATTGATTTACTTGATTATTTAAAAAATGATGCTCAATTCATAATTGTTACTCATCAGCAACAAACTATGCAAGCTGGTGACATTCTTTATGGAGTCACAATGGAACCAGGTTCTGGATCTAGAATATTTATCAAAACTAAACAAGATTTTGAATCTTTAATAACAAATGAAACCTAAAAAATGANNGATATCGATAAAAAATTAGCAGATTTAGCAAAAGATATTGCTAAGAAAGCACATGCTCCATATTCTAATTTTCGTGTTGGTGCAGCATTAGTAACAGATTCTGGAAACATATACACAGGATGTAATATTGAGAACGCTTCATATCCAGCAACAATTTGTGCAGAAGATGTAGCTGTTTTTAAGGCAATATCAGAAGGTGAAACCAAAATAGAAACACTTGCAGTAGCATGTATAGATGCTGAATCAGATACAGCNATTTTCCCATGTGGATTATCTCGTCAAAGGATGTCAGAATTTAATACAGAAAATGTAATTGTTGTAGATAACGAAGGTTATAAAAAATATAAATTTAGTGAAATATTGCCTTTTGATTTTAAGTTTTAGTTAAAGATTTTCATTTAATTTAGGAATTATAGATAAAGTATCNCCCACTATTCCTAAATCAGATATTTGAAAAATAGGAGCCTCTTCGTCTTTATTAATTGCAATAATAAATTTAGAATCTTTCATACCAACTTGATGTTGTGTTGCACCAGAAATACCACATGCAATATATACATCTGGCTTAACAGTTTTACCTGTTTGCCCTACTTGATTAGAATATGGCATCCATCCAGCATCGACAATAGCTCTAGTACCACCAATGGCAGCATTNAATTTTATTGCTAACTCTTCAACTAGTTTCAAATTACTACTTTCAACCATTCCTCTCCCAGCTGAAATAACTATCTTTGAATCTTCTAATTGTGGACCAGATTTTTCTTCAATATGTATATCGAAAACATCTAAAGAGTTTTGATTTTCTTCTATATCTTTTGTTTCAAAACTATCATTTAATGAGATATCACTTTGTTCAAATGATTTAGGTCTAATAAGNANTAATTTAATTTTAGAACTAATCGATACTTTATATTCACTCTCACCACCGTTAATNGAATTAATTGCAATTAATTCATTACTATTAATTTCAAAATTCGTAACATTAGATACCGGACTAGTTTTAAAATCTACAGATAAAAATGCAATAAGGTCTCTACCAATATAACTTGAATTACATAAGACAAGTTCAANATCTTTTTCTTCTATGATTGATTTAATTTCATTAGCACAGCTTGATAGATTTAATTTGTTTGAATTTGATTTTAAATATGTATTTGAAAAATCATCACTTCCTATANNTNCACTATCGGAATTTCCAATAGTAATTACAGAAAAATCTAAATTTAATTCAATTGCTTTTGAAATAATTTCTAAAGTTCCTGAACTTAATTCGTTATTATTTACTTCACCAATAATTAATGNTTTCATATTGCTTTTATTTCTTTCAATTTATCGATNATTACTTGATGAGCTTCTCCTTCGTCAATAATNTTCTCGCCTTGTTTTGAACTAGAGATATCTTTAATTTCAACAAAATTCATATTTTGTTCTGNATTAAATTCAATGTCTTTTTTTGTAATAATTTCTATAGGCTTATTTTTTGCAGCCATAATATCTTTAAAATTAGGATATCTAGGTTCTACACCACTTGCTGTCACTGAAATAACACACTTTTCAGGTAGTATAACTTTTTCAGAGCCCTCAATAGTTTGTCTTGTTAAGATAACACTTTCATCAATTTCGATATTTTTTACATAAGATATACATGGAATATTTAAAATCCTAGATACTTGTTGAGGGACAACGCCAGCATAGCCGTCTGTCGATTCTGTTCCAAAAATTACAATATCAGCATTAACTTTTTTAGCAAGTTCACTAAGAACATTTGAAGTCATTAAAGAATTTGATCCTACTAATGATTCATCTTCTAATACTAAAGCGTTGTCAGGCCCCATTTGTAATGCCTGCTGTATGCCCTTTTCAGTTCCAACCTTAGTCATTGAAATAACAGTTACTTCGGCATCATATTTTTCTTTTANCTGTAAAGCAACTTCAATACCGTATCTGTCAGTATCATCAAGAACNTGTTCTTCCGGTCTAACAACATTACCGTTTGAATATTCAATAGGATTTGCTGGATCTGGAATTTGTTTTGCACATACGGCTATTTTCATAAATTATATATTAATCAAGTATTCTTATTTAGTTAAATTTATTTCTGTTAANAATTTTTCCATAAAGTTTTGTAATTTATTTTTAGATAGATTTGCTATTTCAATTACTTCTTCATGAGATAAAGGTTCTTTGCTTATTCCTGCAGCTAGATTAGTGACCAGTGAGAAAGCAGCTACATTAATTCCAGCATGATTAGCCACTATAGCCTCTGGAACAGTTGACATACCAACTAAATCAGCGCCTATAATTTTAGCAAAATTAACTTCAGCAGGTGTTTCATAAGTTGGGCCAGTAAACCAAGCATAAATACCATCTTTATATTCAAACAAGTCGTCAGATATTTTTTTTGCTAGATCTCTTAATTCTTTGTTATANACATTTGTCATATCTGGAAATCTTGGACCTAATTCATCAATGTTTTCNCCCATAAGCGGATTGTTACCGGCAAGATTGATGTGATCTTTTATATTTACTATATCTCCAGGTTGGTAATTTTTAGAGACTCCACCAGCAGCATTAGTTATAATTAAGTTTTTTATACCAAGATCAGCAATAACTCTAGTTGGTAAAACAATATCATTAATATCGTAGCCTTCATAATAGTGAGCTCTTCCAGAAAAAATTGCAGTTGTCTTTTCTCCAAACTTTACTAAAGAAAGATTTCCTGAGTGCCCTTCTACTGATGGTTTGATAAAGTTTGGAATATCAGAATAATCCAAAGAGTAAATTTTTTCGAACTTGTTTTCAAATCCACCCATTCCAGATCCAAGAATTATCGCTGAATGTATAGATTCATTATTAAAAGATTTTTTTAAATATTCACTTGTTTCTTTTATTTTTTTATACATATTAAAAGAGTAGTCTATTTTTTTAGAATTTCTTTAATAAAGCTATTCCCATAAAAAACATTCTTAAGATTAAAATATTCAGAAATAGAAGATGCTATAACTGAAAAACTATCTTTCTCGCCTATGTTATTACCTTTCAAGTTATTTTTATAAGCTACTAATGGAACATATTCCCTTGAATGGTCGGTCTTTCCGTCAGTTGGGTCAGTTCCATGATCACCAGTTAGTATTAGTAAATCTTCATCATTTAATATTTTTATAAGTTTATTTAGATATTTGTCTATTATTTTTAAACCTTCATAGTAACCTATGGGGTCTTCTCTATGCCCATATAACATATCAAGATCAACTAAGTTAATAAAGTAAAAATCATATAATCCTTCAGAATAAGAATTAATTAAGGTATTTAAACCATCTTCATCTCCTTCTGTATGTATAGAAGAATCTAAATACTCATCTCCAAATAGGTCACTAATCTTACCGATTCCTAAAGTTTTTAAATTATTTTGATGAAGATAGCTTAATAATGTTTCACCTGGGGGAGTAATACCAAAATCTTTTCTATCATAAGTTCTTATAAAATTGTTAGGCTCTCCTGTAAATGGTCTGGCTATAACCCTCCCAATGTTGTAATCATTACAAATTATTCGTGCAGTTTCACAAACATCATATAATTTTTCTACACTTAACACATTTTCATGTGCAGCTATTTGAAAAACAGAATCACCAGAAGTATAAAGAATTAATTTCTGTGTAAGTAAATGTTCTTCACCAAGATTATTTATAATTTCTGTACCAGAAGCATGGAAGTTTCCTAAAAACTTATATCCTGTTTTTTTTGTAACTCTGTTAACTAATTCTTCAGGAAAACCATTAGGAAAAATACTAAATTCACTCTCACTGATTAAACCTGCTATTTCCCAATGACCAGTTGTTGAATCATTCCCTTTAGATTTTTCAGCTAATTTGCCAACTGTTGCAATATAATGTTCCGAATCTAAACCATTAATCTCTGTAATTTTTCCAAAACCAAGTTTATTAAATGTTGGTAAATTAAGTTTTCCATTTACTTTTGAAACATTTCCAAAAGTATTGCTTTCTTCATCACCATATTTAAATGCATCAGGAGCTGCTCCAACACCTAAAGAATCAATTACAATTAATATACATTTTTTCATTTTTAGTATTTAAGTTGTGCCAAAAAGCCTATCACCCATATCGCCAAGACCAGGAACGATATACCAATTTTCATTAAGTTTCTCATCTATAGATGCTGTAATCAAAGTTATATCTGGATGCTTTTCCTTTATTAATTCAATTCCCTCCGGAGCAGCTATAACAGTTAGAGCATGAATATTTTTAGGATTATATTTTTTAACTGTTTCTATAGCAAATGAAAGAGAGCCTCCTGTTGCAAGCATAGGTTCTAATATAAAAACATTTTTATCATTTAATTCTGGTAATTTTTCATAATAATTTTCAGGTTCAGCTGTTTCTTCATTTCTTTGAACTCCAATGTAGCCAAAAGAAACATTTGGAATTAAATCTTTTACTCCATCGACTAATCCTAAACCAGCTCTTAAAACTGAGATAGCAACAGAGTTGTTTTCGACTTCATAAGCACTGGTTGTAACCAATGGTGTTTGGATTTCAATATTCTTAAGTGAAAGGTGTTTAGTAGCTTCAACCGCTAAAAGATATGATAATTTAGAAGCAGATATTCTAAAAGTATCAAAATCTGTATCTTTGTTTCTTAAAATTGATAAATAGTGATCTTTAAGAGGGTGTGAAATTTCAATAAGTTCCATATAAAGACAGAGTAGTTTATTTAATAATTCATTTCTACCTTTAATTATTTATTGATATTATATTTAAAGTTCAATAAATAAGATTAAGTAATTTATATAAACATATAAATAAGGAAACAAATGACAGTAAAAATAAGACTTGCACAAAGAGGTAAGAAGAAGACTAGAACTTATAGAGTTGTAGTTGCAGATGCAAGATCACCCAGAGATGGGAAATTCATTGAAGATTTAGGATTTTATAATCCACATGACAATCCTTCTACAGTAGATATAGATGTAGATAAGGCAGTGTCTTGGTTAGATAAAGGAGCCCAACCTTCAGAAAGAGCACAAAAAATT
>PBPX01000017.1 GCA_002724835.1 Actinomycetota bacterium
ACTCATATGTAAAGGTTAATATGATTTGAATATTAAATAACTAAGTTATTTTCTATAAAAATTCGGTTTGTAATTCCAAATATTACAGCTGTTGAGACCATTGAAGAGCCTCCTAGGCTTAGCAGAGGGAACGGCAAGCCAGTTAAGGGAAGTAATCCTGTTATTGTTGAAATATTTACAATAATCTGAAAAGCTAATAAAGTTATAAAGCCTGTAATAACAAACTTGTCAAAATCTGAATTAGNTACTCTCAANATTTGAGTCAATCTTAAAAAGAATACAAACCATAGAAATAAAATNAATAAAACCCCNATAAAACCAAAATTATAGGCATAAGCCGCAAAAATAAAATCTGTGGTTTCTACAGGAACAAATATTTTACTCACTTTTTCTAATTGGAAATATTGTCCAAATAAACTTCCACTAGATATCAATAATCTACTTTGTGATTGTTGAAAATCTTCATCTGTACTAAAAAAACTATTTATTCTATCAAGTTGATTCTCATTTATTAGACCTGCCTCCAAAAATAGGAAGAAGGTTAAAAAGACCAGCAAAACTATTAACACAAAATTTCTTATTTTTATTTCACTAACAAAAATCATTGAAAAAATAACAAAGCCAATAATGATTGAAGTTCCCAAATCAGGCTGTTGTAGTATTAACATTAGAATAAGTCCTAAATANAAAANCAATGGATATTTCGATCTCCTTTGAATAAAGAAGTTAGCAATAAACAATACTACAATAACTTTTGCAAATTCAGATGGCTGAAAATCTATTGGACCTAAGTCAAACCAACGNCTAACACCTGCTTTTGGCGTAGTCCTAAGTAACGCAGCCAATAAAATTAGAATTATTATAAAGAAAGAGTCAGTATATTTCTGCAAATTTTCAATTGAAATATAAGTTAATAGAAAAAATACACCTACTGACAGCAAAGTAAAAACTATTTGTCTAATCAATATATTATTAAAATTTAACTCAATCCCCTCTGTTAAGACAAAGAGAGTGAACCAAGAAATAACATTAAAAATCAAAAATAAAAAAAAGATCGACACATTAGTACCTTCTGGTCCAAGTAAAGTAATTTTTCTTTCTCTCATTCGGTTATTTCCCCAAACTTTACAGGTGTTAAATCCGCGCCTATAAGATGTTGTATAATTCTTCTTGATATCGGTGCTGCAACTGCACTTCCTGAACCNCCTTCGTCAACAACTGTAACAATAACATATTTTGGATTGGAAACTGAATCAACACCAGCAAACCAAGAAGTATTATTTCTATCCCCTGGGTTTTGGGCCGTACCAGTTTTTCCACCTATGTCATTTGCTTTTCTTCCTAAAACTTCAAATGCAAAGTAAGCTGTACCATCTTTATTAGTTACCAAATTTAAATCACTAAGTAAAAATTCTATAAAGTCATCATTGATATCATAATTTTTAACTTTCTGAACAGTNTCTATATTTTTATGAAGGTAAGGTGCTGAAGAATATCCTGTTAATAAAGTTTTATATGCACTAGCAACTTGCATGGGTGTAGTTGTAATAGCTCCTTGACCAACTATCAAGTTCATTAAATCACCGCCAAGCCAACCTTCTGGTCTAACTAATTCAGGTCTAGTTATTGTCCATTCTTCAAAAAGATCTCTATCTGGAACAACACCTGATTTTTCAAAGGGAAGATCAATACCTGTAGCTTTACCAAATCCTAAATTCCTGGCATATTCTTGTAAAATNGATTCGTTTTCGTTCCCCTCATAAGTTCTCCAAATTTTTAATGCTATGTCCCAAAAATAGACATTGCAAGATTGCTGGATAGCTGAACTTAAATTTACATTTCCGTGACCATCTTCTTTCCAGTCGTTATAAACTTGTTGAGATCCATCAATAAAACTAAAAGATAAATTTCCTTCGCATTTCATTCTATTAGTTCTTGATGAAATCCCATCAGGAAACAAACCCTCATTTTCAGCTAGCCAATATGCTACTACTTTAAAAACAGAACCTGGAGGGTATAGCCCTTGTATAGCAAAATTATTGAATGCCTCGATTCTGTTAAGCTGATTGAAATCAAAAGAAGAAATACCTTTAACAAACTTATTAGGATCAAAATCTGGAAGAGANACCATTGTCAAAATTTCACCAGTCTCTATATCAATAACAACAACTGATCCTTTTTGAATTATATTTTCCGAATCAAAATTTTCATTCGCAAGCTTTATACCTTCTAATAAAGATTCCGTCGCCACTNGTTGTGTTTCAATATCTATTGTTAAATAAAGATCTTCTCCTGGTTCTGGAAGAACAAAGTCTATAACTTCATCACCNTTAAAAACTATTTCGCCCGCTTTTCCNGATAATTGNTTTTCATAATATTTCTCTACACCNCTTTTCCCAACAATTCCATTTTTTATGGTTTCTGGATATTCTTCAAAATCTTCAGATGTTGGCTTACCAATATAACCAATTANATGAGATGCAATATTCATATAAGTATATTTNCNTATTGGATAGTCAAATATTTCAAAAGCTTCAAGCTCTTGCAAAGCCTGTCTTTCTAAATAATCTAAGTCATTTATATTACTTACTAAATAAAGAATCTCCNTACTGGAAAAAATTTCTTCTAGGTCACTGTTCTTAAGTTCTTGAAAATTNTATTTCAAATATTGTTTATATTGTTCAATATTATCGTTATTTATTTTCCTTAAGTTTATAAACAAATGTGGCTCAAGTGAGGATGTGGCTAATTTTTCATTGTTAATATCATAAATCTCACCCCTAGGAGGTGTTAAATAAAATACATCAAAAGTNTGGTCATCTATTCTTTTTATTGACTCATCACTATTTAATATNTGTAAAGAGAAGAGATTATAAATAATGAATATGAAGTATGAGACAAAAACTAAAGCTAGGTAATTATATCGATTTCTTAAAAACATCCCTTTTAAGAGTAATGTTGATTAATTTAAATAAAAAGTAATTGATTACACTTATTAAAAAAATAATTGTTAATTGGTAAATAGTAAATGAATAAACAATGGTTTCAATCTTATAAATTATTGTCGCAACAAGAAAAGCCAGNAACTCACTATAAATGTTTTGATNTATTTTGCTATAGATAAAATTAACAATGATTCCTAGCAAAATAAATTTAGCACTGGTAGATCCAAAATAATTAGATGTATAAAAAAGATCATAATAGATACCCGAGAAAAAAAATGCTAAAACAAAAGCATTAGANAATTTTTCTGACGAAACGTAGAATAANAGAATAAGAAAAGGCAATATTCTTAATTCAGGGAACTCACCAATAATCCCAATTAATAGTTCTAAAATTAGTATAAAAATAAATAAAATTATAAAACTAAGCTGTCTTAGAGTGTTCATTTATCTTTCACTATGTATATGTTTGAATCAAAATTAAAAGTATAATTTATATCAACTACTGCNGAAATTTTATTGTTGGCGTTAGAAATCTCTACGTTTGAAAGTCTTACAATTGGAAATTTTCCTAAATGATTAAATGCGACATCAGTAGAAATATAATCGATATTTAAATTGATTTCTTCTACAGCAATCGAATTGATTAATAATTCTTCCTTGTTGGAAGTAATTAGATATTGGTTTCCATATTTATCTATCCCAGGAATAGAAAAATCTGTATTGATTATTGTATTGACTAAAGAGTGGTCATCAAATATTTTGATTACATAACCAACAACATAACCTTCTTCATTTAAAATTAAGTCATTTTTTTCTAAATTAATATTTCTACCACCAGAGATTAGATACTCNTCCTCAGTATTTTTAACCAATATAGATGATTTGTAATAAACTATATTCTCTAGATCAACATTCTTAATTAACTCATTGTTTGACTTTATTTCTTGAGTTAATTCTTCATTAATTAANTTAAGTTTCCTTAATTCTATAACCTCATTTTTTAATCTTGCATTTTCATTAATGAGATCATTTTTATTTTTTAAAAAATTAAATTCTATAGAACCAAATAAACCTACAGCTTCTTCACTTACTGGAAACAAAAAATCGATTCTATCAGAAATTATATTTGAGAATTTTTTGTTAGAAAATAAATCTACAAAAAAAACTGAACCTGAAAGGAAAATAAATAAAATAAAAATTATATAAGATCTTCTNTTTTGGGGTTCTTGATTCATTTACTAACTAGGTTTATCTGAAGATTTTAATACTGTCTTATAGTCTTCAAACCTCTCNAGGCAAATTCCTGAGCCTACAACTACTGTACTTAANGGATCTTCTGTCATATTTATTGGTATNCCNAGTTCTTCTGCAATTTTTCTATCAAGTTGTTTTAACATTGANCCNCCACCTGTTAACCATGCACCATATTTATCAATATCAGAGACTAAAGCTGGAGGTGTCTGTGATAACGAGATTCTTACAGCTTCAATGATTTCACTAACAACTGGTTCAAGTGCATTTCTAACATCCGCAGCTTCTAACAATACTTGCTTTGGAACACCCTTTACTATATCTCTACCTGTAACAGTTACTTGAGGTTCTTTATCGTACTGNTAAGCAGATCCTACTGCGTGNTTTANTGACTCTGCTATTCCTTCATCAACTAACATTGCATGTTCACTTCTAAGCCATTCAATTAACTTGTCCGTCATATCTTCGCCACCAACTCTTACTGAGTTTGCATTAACAACATCACCCATCGAAATAACAGCAATCTCTGTTGTTCCACCACCAATGTCAATTATCATATTTCCAAATGGTTCAAATATTTGTAAGTTCGCACCAATCGCAGCAGCCATTGGTTCTTCAATAGTGAAGACTTCTGAAGCTCCTGTTGCGTGTGCAGCAGTCTCAATAGATCTTTGCTCAACGCTAGTTACACCATTGGGTACACAAATAATTATTCTNGGTCTAGAGTAAGATCTTCCAATTGCTTTAGACAANAATGTTTTTACTAACTCCTCTGCATATTCAATTTCNGAAATAACACCNTCTCTTAATGGTTTAACTAACTCAATAGAATCAGGAACTCTTCCAACTAATTTTTTTGCCTCTTCACCATAGGTGAAAATAGATCTATCACTCTTTTGAATTGCAAGAAGAGTTGGTTCGTCAACAACAACACCNGCTCCTTTTACATATATTAAAGTATTTGCTGTNCCTAGATCAATAGCAATNTCATTGCCNCCAAATAATGTTCTTCTTAAGTTAATTCCTGCCATGTATATTCAGATTAATAGACTGCAGGGCCAAAGAAAATAAAAAATTATTTCTTAAAGAAAAGAGATAATTCTCTTTCAGCACTCTCTGGTGAGTCAGATCCGTGCACAACATTTTCTTCAAGTTTTGTCGCTAAATCAGCCCTAATCGTTCCAGGGTCAGCATCTGATGGGTTTGTGGCACCCATTATTCGTCTTATCTCTGAAACAACATCTTCACCTTCGACTTGCATTGCTACAACAGGTCCACTGGTAATAAAACTNACAAGATCATTAAAGAAAGGTTTATCAGAATGTTCTCCATAATGTTCTTTAGCTAATTCTTCTGAAATATCNATCATCTTAATCTTTGTAATCTGAAATCCCTCTTTTTCAACTCTAGAAATTACTTCCCCGATAAGATTCCTTTTTACTCCATCTGGCTTAACCATAAAAAATGTTTTCATTTATATTCCTTTTTGTATTCTCCAATTAAATATAAACTTCCTATCAAAATAGAGTGCTGTTTAGATAAATGAAATTTTTCAATTGATGATATCTCAAAGTTAATATTTCTTTCCTCTAGGTAGCTTTGCAAATATTTACTACTCATTTGGTTATAAAAGCTATTATCTTCAATTATGTTTATAGAGATATTTTCTATTTGTGATAAAAAATCTAAAATTTTTTCATANTTTTTACCTTCTTTTAANCCTAGNTAACAGTCNAAATGAATGTNNTTATATAAGTGCTCCAAATTTTGGAATAGAGTTTCAAATCCTGAAATATTGTGAGCACCGTCCAAAATTTTCACTGGATCATTATCTATTATTTCAAACCTTCCTTCTACCTTATATTCTTTAATCTTTGAAATAATTGTTGGGTTTACTTCTTTATCTAAAATTTTGTTTACTGACAATAAAGCTAGATCAATATTCCTGAGTCTAAAATCTTCTGTGTTAGATTTAAAATTATTATTTTCATCTAAGAATGTAATCGAAGTATCTTTTAACTCTTTAAAAATTAGTTCTTTATGTTCGTCAGAAATATCACCACATACTAAATTTTTAATTTTGTTTGAAATTTTGATTTTTTCATACAATATCTCATCAAGAGTTNCACCTAATAGTTCTTGATGATCGTAACCAATATTAGTTAAAATTACATTTTTGTAATCTATTATNGAAGTTGTGTCTAAACGTCCGCCTATCCCNGCCTCTACTAANAATATATCTAATTTTTNATCAATAAAAGTTTTACAAGCAATTAAAAANAAAGTTTCAAAATATCCTAAATTTATACTATTTTTCTTTTCAAAATCTTTTATTTTTTCAACATACTNTGAATGGTTAATAGTATTTTGATTTGATTGAATCCTCTCGTCGTAGGANATTAAATGGGGAGAGGTAAATAAAAGTGTTTTTACGCCTAATTCTGACAATACTTGATATATATAGTTAGCCGTTGAAGTTTTAGCATTTGTGCCAACTATGGATATGGCTTTATCTGAAAGTTGCAAAAGTTCATCTTCAGTAAAAAACGAGGTAAGGGATTCTAAATTTTTATTATTGTTGATTCTATCATTTAAGAATTTTTCGAAATCTATCAATTACCTAATTCTTTAAGAGTTTCTTGTATAACACTAAGCTCCATTTCTAAAGCTTCCTTGTTAGATTTTTCTTCATCAATAAGTTCAGGTTTTGCATTCTTCATAAATTTTTCATTTTCAAGTCTTTTGTTTGAAATCTCTATAGATTTTTCAATTTCATTAATTTTTTTATTTAATTTTTTTATTTCTACTTCTATATCAATATACTCTTCAGCAGATAGAACGAAATCATAACTTCCTGAATGAAAATGTAAAACAGCCTCTCCCTCCTTTGGTGTATATGTATCTTTTTGTATTTCAACTTTTGCTAAAGATTCAAACTGAGATTTAAACCAATCATCTATTTCTACATCAGAATATATTTTTAACTTAGTGTTATTTTTTATTTGATATGTTGCTTTAAAATTGCGAATTTTAGAAATCAAATTTTTTAAATCTTCAACACTTCCATCGTTGTCTTTGTTTATATTATATTTTTCCGGCCATTTATTACTAATTAATACCTCATCATCAAACGTTTCCCATACTTCTTCAGTAATGTGAGGCATTGCTGGGTTTAAAATTTTTATTGATTTGAGAAATACTGAATGTAGTACCTCCATAGTTTCTGATTTATGATTTTCATTTTCAATTAAATTTTTTGAAAATTCAAAATACCAATCAAACAAGTCAGACCAAAGAAAGTTATAAAGCAACTTGTATGCATCTGAAATTTTATACTTTTCAAACAAAGAGTTAAATTCATCAAGAACGGCATCAAACTTATTTATTATCCATTTATTCTCTTCACACTCTATTGTGCTTAAATCATTAGTTTCTTTACCGTCTGTATATATATGCACAAATTTAGATGCGTTCCATATTTTGTTGCCAAATTTTTTTGCTGCTATTGTCCATTCTTCATCAAAAGGAACATCTTGGCCTGGAGAAGCTTTTTCAACTAAAGAGAATCGTAGAGCATCCGCTCCATGTTTATCAGACAGTTCTAATGGATCAATAGTATTTCCAAGGCTCTTAGACATTTTTCTTCCTTTTGAGTCTCTTACTAGGCCATGTACAAGTATGTCTTTAAATGGAATGTCTTTTTGGAAATTAATGCCCATCATAATCATTCGAGCTACCCAAAAGAATATGATGTCAAACCCTACTACTAATAATGATGTTGGATAATAATTACTTAAATCTTCAGAGTCCTCAGGCCACCCTAGAGTTGAAAAAGGCCATAAAGCAGATGAAAACCATGTATCTAATACATCTTCATCTTGTCTTAATTTTGTTTCTTTAGAAAGATTGTTTTTCTCCCTTATTTCCTGTTCTGAGTTTCCTACATAAATATTATTCTCTTCATCGTACCAAGCTGGGATTCTGTGGCCCCACCATATTTGCCTTGAAATACACCAATCTTGAATATTGTACATCCACTCAAAATAAGTTTTTTCCCAGTTTTTTGGTACAAATTTAATTTCCTCTGTCTCTACAGCTTTTATTGCTTCCTTTGCTAATGTTTCGGTTTTTACAAACCATTGTTCTGTAATCATTGGCTCAAGAATACTTTTAGACCTATCTCCTTTTGGTAATTGAATATCATAATCTTCTTCTTTTTCAAGCTGTTCTAATTTCATCAAATCATTTACTATTAATTTTCTTGCTTCAAATCTATCTTTCCCTCTTAAATTTTCAGGAATAAAGTCTTCATTGCTTATTTTCCCATCAAGGTCTATACATTGAATAAAATCTAATTTATGTTTTTCTCCAATCTCATAATCATTGAAATCATGTGACGGCGTAATCTTTACACATCCTGAACCAAATTCTGGATCAACATATTCATCTGCAATTATTGGAACTTCACGATTTACTAATGGTACAACAGCTGTTTTGCCAATTAGATTT
>PBPX01000018.1 GCA_002724835.1 Actinomycetota bacterium
TATTTAAAAAAGCTCTAACAATTGGAAGCGGAAAACTTGCAACTGAGCTTAATGCACAAATTGACTCTATTAATTCAAAAGAAGAAGAAGTTACTAAATTAACTGATTCTGAAATTAAAGAATCATTTCAAAAACTTAAAGCAGATATTGATCAAACTGATAAACATGACGTTGAGGTTGAGGCATTTTCACTTGTTAGGGAAGCAGCAAAAAGAACAATTAATGAAAGACACTACGACGTACAGCTCTTTGGGGGCTTAGTTTTGCTTAGGAATAAAATTGCTGAAATGAAAACTGGTGAAGGAAAGACATTAGTTTCCACTTTACCCATCTCTTTAATGTCCCTATATGGGAAAGGAGTCCATGTGGTAACTGTTAATGATTATCTTGCTAAAAGGGATGCAGAATGGATGAAACCTATTTATAACTTTCTTGGATTAGATGTTGGATTAATTTATTCAAATCAAGAATATGAAGAAAAAATAAGTGCATATAAAAAAGATATAACTTACGGTACAAACAACGAATTTGGTTTTGATTATTTGAGAGATAACATGGCCCAAAATAAAGAGCAGTTAACTCAAGGAGAATTATTTTATGCTGTCATAGATGAAGTAGACTCAATTTTAGTAGATGAAGCTCGAACACCTCTAATTATTTCTGGAAGAGTAGAAGAGTCAACAAAATGGTATCAACAATTTTCAAAAATAGTTAAATCAATGAAACAAGATATTCATTATGAAATTGATGAATCAAAAAAACAAATCCATCCTACTGAAGAAGGTATTGAGTTTGTAGAGTCAAGATTAGGAATTTCTAATATGTATGAAAATACAGAAACAAACTTCATACATTATTTAACCGCCTCTTTAAGGGCCAATGCAGTTTATTTAAAGGATGTTGATTATATTGTTTCAGAAGGGCAGATAAAAATTGTCGATGAATTCACTGGAAGAATATTAGAAGGAAGACGATATTCAGACGGGTTGCACCAAGCAATTGAAGCAAAAGAAAATGTAAGAATTCAAGATGAAAATCAAACATTAGCATCAATAACTTATCAAAATTATTTTAGAATGTATGAAAATCTTTCTGGGATGACGGGTACAGCGAAAACAGAAGAAGAAGAATTAATACAAATTTACAACCTTGAAGTATTAGAGATCCCAACAAATCTTCCTATAGCTCGTGTTGACAATCAAGATGCAGTTTATAAAACAAATAATGCAAAAATAGAAGCTGCTATTGAAGATATAAAAGAGAGAAATGATAAAGGACAACCAATACTTGTAGGCACTGTNTCNGTTGAATCTTCAGANGAAATTTCAAAATCTTTAACAAACAAAGGNATTAAACATTCAGTGTTGAACGCAAAGAACCACGAGGAAGAAGCTTCTATTATAGCTCAGGCAGGTAGATTGAAAGCAGTAACGGTAGCAACAAACATGGCTGGAAGAGGTGTTGATATTAAATTGGGNGGCAACACTGAGCAAATGGCTTTACATGCAGCAAAAAATGAAAATAAATTAGATGATTCTCAATANATAAAAGAACAAATTAAAGAAAATGAAAAAATTACATCAGAAGAAAANAAAGAAGTCTTAAACCTAGGAGGTCTTTATGTAGTAGGNACTGAAAGACATGAGTCTAGAAGGATTGACAATCAGTTAAGAGGAAGATCAGGAAGACAGGGAGATCCAGGTGAGTCAAGATTTTATATCAGTCTTGAAGATGATTTAATGAGAAGATTTCAGGGTGAGAGAATCCAATCGATTATGGACAAGCTGAAGCTTCCAGACAACGAAAGAATAGAGCAGAATATGGTAACAAAAAGCATTGAAAGAGCCCAAGCTCAGGTTGAGTCATTAAATTTTGAAATTAGAAAAAATGTTCTGAAATTTGATCAGGTACTTAACCAACAAAGANAAGTAATTTATAAATGGAGAAGAAGATTGTTAAAGTCAGATGACATAACTGACTTAATTTATGAGTGGTTGGAGGATGTAAATGAAGTTTTGNATAACAATATCGAAAATCATAAAAGAAACTATGAAAATTTAGATCATTTTGAAAGTTTGGTTCATGAAGAATTGAATTTATTATTAAATGAATCNAACAANTTAGTAATACTAAATAACACAAAATTAAATGAAGAATTAGAAATTTCTAGTTTAATTAGTAAATTATTTGATCAGAATGCTGAATCAAATAATNTAGATTTTTGGAATATAGCAAGGCTTTCTTCGCTTTCTTTTATTGATCAACTTTGGAAAAACCATCTTTCTGAAATGGATTATTTNAGATCAGGTATAGGACTTAGAGCTATGGGNCAGAGAGATCCATTAGTAGAGTATCAAAAGGAAGGATATGATTTATTTGAAGAGTTAATTTACAATGTTAAATTATCTGTAGTTAGACTTTTACTTAATTTTGACTCTTCTGCAATAAAAGAACAAGAAACACCAAAGCCTAAAAACGTAGAAAAACATAAGAATAATAAAAAGATAGGAAGAAATGACCCATGTGATTGTGGGTCTGGATTAAAATACAAAAAGTGTCATGGATAAGTTATGTATAAAGAATTATTAAACCGTTTGGAAAAACTTCTTGAANGACTTGCTTCAGCTAAGGAGTATCTTTGACTTTGATTCGAAAACAAAAAAATTAAAAGATCTTAACTCATTAATATCAGATAAAGATTTTTGGTCTAGTAACAAAGATGCAAAAAATATTACCAAAGAGGCCTCATCAATAGAAAAAGTTATCAGTTTATTAAANAAGCTAGAGAATGATTTAAATGATTTAAACGAATTAATTGAACTAAGCAAAGACGAAGTTTCTGAATTAGAACAGGTGAAAATTCAGATNAAAGATTTTGAGACCAAACTAGAAGTTCTAGAAGAAGAATCCTTATTTAATGGTGAATACGATAATTTAAGTGCTGTTCTAAATATTAATGCTGGAGCTGGCGGTGTTGATGCTCATGACTGGGCAGATATTCTCTTTAGAATGTATACAAGATTTCTTGATANTGAAAATATGGATTATGAAATTGAAGAAATTTCAAGTGGTGAGGAGGCAGGAATAAAATCAGTTTCAATTAGGGTGAATTCTTATCGNGCATACGGTCTTTTAGAAAGCGAAAGAGGAGTACATAGACTCGTAAGGATAAGTCCTTTTGACAGTAATAAAAGGCGTCATACAAGTTTTGCTGGAATAGATGTNGTTCCTTTAATTGAAAATTCTGANGAAGTGAATATAAAAGATGATGAAATAAGAGTAGACGTTTATAGATCATCTGGTGCTGGAGGACAGCATGTAAATACAACGGANTCAGCAGTTAGAATTACACATATTCCAACTGGGATAGTAGTTGCATGCCAAGCTGAAAGGTCACAATTGCAAAATAAGGTTAGAGCTTTAGATTTATTAAAATCAAAAATTACATTATTGGAAAGAGAAGAACANTTAAAAAAGTTAGACGATATNAGGGGAGAACAAGTAGAAGCAGGCTGGGGAAGACAAATNCGTTCTTATGTTATGCAACCTTATCAACAAGTAAAAGATGCTAGAACTAGTATTGAAGTAGGTAATATCCAATCTGTATTGGATGGCGATATTTCCATTTTTATAAAAGAGTATCTAAAATGGCGTAGACAGGGGTTAAATGATTAAATTAGAAAATGTTTCATTGGTTTTCCAAGGTGGAAGTGTTGCATTGTCAAATGTGTCTACTTCAATATCCGAGGGAGAATTTGTCTATTTAATTGGACCTTCAGGAAGTGGAAAATCATCTTTTCTTAAATTGCTATATAAAGAACATTTTGCAACAAAAGGTAGTTTAGAAGTTGTTGACATGGATGTTACCTCTCTACCTAAATGGAAAATACCAATTCTGAGGAGGAAGCTTGGAATAGTNACTCAAGAACCACAATTATTAGAAGATAGAACAACTTTTGAAAATATAACTTTTGCATTAGAGATACTTGGATATGACTCTAAAGATATAGAAGAAAAAACAAATACTTTGATAGAACTAGTAGAACTTGAAGAAAGTATCTTTAAGTTTCCTCATCAGTTATCTGGGGGAGAACAAACGAGGGTAAGCATAGCTAGAGCACTAGCCAGCAACCCTTTGTTATTGTTGTGTGATGAACCCACAGGAAATTTAGATCCGAACTTAAGTATTCAGATTGTCACGCTACTTGAAAAAATTAATAGGGCAGGAACAACAGTATTAATGGCTACACACGATTCATCAATTGTAAANAGAAGGAAGAANAGAGTTCTTCAACTTAAAGATGGAAAACTTGTAAGTGATGCAGCNGAAGGTAGGTATATTTAGGATGTCTTCATGAATAAACTTTCTTATGTATTAAAAAATACTTTTATCAATATGAGACGAAANCCTCTTTTGGTAATTGCGACAATGCTTGCAGTATTGGTGTCCAGTTTTTTAGTTTTTACAACACTATCAGGTAGAGCTGTAGTAGAAAATAATACTTCAAGATGGCAGAATGGCGTCCATGTTGTAATTTTTCTTGATGATAGAGTTACTACGACTGCACACAGGCAGCTACAAGAATCTTTAGAATCATATCCAGAAGTTAGGATGGTTGATTATTTTAGCAAGGCTGAGGCAACAGAAGAGTTTAAGTTTTTGTTTAAAGATCAGCCAGAGTTAGTTCAAGAAGTTGATTTTGAAATTTTACCNTCATCATTAAGAGTTAATTTAAATGATCCGTCCGATTATGAATTAATCATTGAAAGAATGGAGGGCAATCCAGCTGTTAAAGAAATAAGAGCCTCTGGTGAAGCTATTGATAGACTTTTAAGCTTGACTAATACGTTAGTGATTTCAGCCTCAGTTTTTGCAATNTTAATTGCATTTGCAGCTTTCATTTTAATAATCAATACATTAAGGCTTACAGCTTATGCAAAGAGAAAAGAAATAAAGATAATGAAAACTTTAGGAGCTTCTTCAACGTATATAAGACTTCCATTTATTTTTGAAGCTATATTTGAATCTTTAGTAGGAACCTCAATAGCTATTGGCTTAGGTTGGGCTGTTATTCAATATTCTAAAGGCTCAGTAATTGCTGAAAGCATTTTNGATATAACTATATCTGATGCTTATTTAATAAATTTGACCTTAGGTCTCATTNTGGCTTCAGTTTNNTTTGGCTTGGTAGCNAGNTTTATTGGAATTAGGAAAGCTTTAAATGANTAAAAGAATTATTATTCTCATACTTTTTTTTTCAATATTAAGTCAATTAGTAATAGTTGATGATTTAAAGGCCAACACGGCAGAGCAAAGATTAATAGAAGTTGAAAAACAATTGCAAGCTGTTGCTAATCANATAAAACAATATGAAGGGGAAAAAACTAATTTAGAAAAAGCTATTTTATCTAATGACAGTGCTCTTAAACAGGTAAATAGCGAACTAGCTCAAGTCCAAGCAAGGTTAGTTAAGGCAGAAGAAGCTTTAGAAGANGCACTAGCGGGATATGACCAATCTCTAGAAAATTTAGCAGCAGTTCAACAAAATATTATTCAAGAACAAACAAAATTAGGAAAAATAAAAAATGAAATTACAGATGTTAAAGATGAGTTGTTTGAAACTCAGAAAAATCTAAATTTGGCAAAAGAAGATCTACAAGAACAGGCTGTTGAGCTTTATATTAATGGAGTGATGAGTCCCTCAACTGCATTATTTATTGACTTAAATGAGTTATCAGATTTTTTAGCAGCTCTTGGGTATGCCTCATCGATTGTTGACTCCGCCTATGAAATTGTTGAACAATTAAATGCTTTTGAGAGGCTTGCTGAGACACAGACAGAATTTTTAACAATACGTGAAGAAGAGAGAGAGACATCCATTACTAATTTACAAGAAGAGGAAGAAAAGAAAAATCAAATTTCTATTGAAGCAGAAGAATTTGCAGATGATGTTGAAAGGAAAAAAAATATAGTCGAATCTGANAAACGANAAGTTGAAAATAAAAAAGCAAGAGTATTAGCAGAGAGACAAAAAGCTCAGAAATTATTGAATCAAGCTAACCANCAATTAGAAAAGTTAGATAAAGAGCANGCCGATTTAGAGAAATTAGAAGATGCAATCCAAGCTGATATTGATAGATTAATGTCTGTTGGTGGTGTTGCACCTGGCAAGCTTTCATGGCCTATAACAGGTAGCTATGTTTCTAGTGGATATAAATGGAGGAGGCTTGGAGGTACAACAAGTTTTCATGGAGCAATAGATATACCATCTAGTACTGGAACTCCAATTAAAGCTGCTGCAGGAGGAGTGGTAATCGTGGCTAGATATTATGGAGCAGCAGGTAGAACTGTATTTATTGATCATGGAGGAGGAATGACAACGCTCTATTTTCATATGAATAAAATCTATGTTTCTGTTGGGCAGACTGTAGTTACAGGAGACGTTATTGGAAGTGTAGGAACTACTGGTAGGACAACAGGGCCACATCTCCATTTTGAAGTAAGGTTGAAAAACCCGAGTTCCGTAAATTGCAGTCGTCCATATCTCGATCCTACATCAAGAGGTAGGATGAATCCATACTGTTTTCTTGATGGTTAAATTGTGAAAGTCTTTGCTCAAAATTCAAAAGCTAAAAACTCTTATGAGTTTCTAGAGTACTTTGAAGCTGGAATTGTTTTAACTGGTCCGGAAACAAAAAGTATACGTAATGGCGGAGTTTCAATCATTGATGCTTTTGCAATTATTGAGAATGAGGAAGCAATTCTAAGAGAAATGAATATTGAACCATATAAATATGCTGATTTAGTTGATTACGATCCAAAGACTCCAAGAAAGATGTTATTGCACAAAAAAGAAATTAAAAGATTAATAGGACTGACCTCAACAAAGGGCAATACTTTAATTGCAACAAAAGTATTTGAAAAAAATGGATTTATTAAAGTAGAAGTTGCTTTAGCAAAAGGGAAAAAAGACTACGATAAAAGAAAGAAGATAGAGGAGAAAAGGGTTTCTAAAGAGATTAGAGATTATAAATAATTTATTTATCAATCTCTTATATAAACGGTTTATTTATATACTCAATTTATTAACTCAAGGAGTAAATAAAAATGGTAAAAGATATTAATGCTGAAGAATATGAACAAATTAAAGATTCTAAAAATACAGTAGTTATAGACTTCCATGCAACTTGGTGTGGACCTTGTAAAATATTAAGCCCAATTCTTGAAGAACTTCAAGGGGAAATGAACGATGTAGAGTTTGTAAAATTAGATGTGGATCAATTTCCTGAAATTTCTGGTGCAAACCAAGTAATGGGCGTTCCAACAGTTGTCATTCTCAAAGATGGAGAAATTAAGGAAAGATTTGTAGGTGTTCAGCCAAAAGAAGTTATAAAAGAGAAAATTTTAGCTATTAGCTAATTATGCAAAAAGCTATATTAGTTCTACAAATAGCAATACTTCTTATATTTCTTATTGTTGGTTTTTACTTCATAAATGAATTAAATAAATTATCAACAGAGATTGAAAATGCACTTGTATTAATTGAAGAAATAAGAACGTATATGCCAAAAATTGAAAAAATTATTGATAACTTTAATCAATTAGAACCACTTTTTGAGAGTCTTAATAGGCTATCAGAAATTATTTCTTTATTAACAGACCCTTTAGGGTCAGAGGGATAATGATGAATAATATTAAGTTTTATAGTACTGAATGGTGTGGCGACTGTGTAAGGTCTAAGAAACTACTAGAAAAAATGGGGATCACCTATGAAGAAATTGATATTGATTTTGATAAAGAGGCATACAAAAAAGTTAGTGAATTACAAAATAGGAAACCAAGGATACCAACAATTGTATTTGAAGATGGCAGTTATTTGGTAGAGCCTACTGATGTTGAGCTATTAGAAAAGATTAATAGCTATCAAAGTTAATATCAAAATATCAAACAAAATAAATTGGTAAGCATAAGATAGGTTAAGAGTTGAATAATGAAAATACTTATTTGCGACAAATTAGATAAAATTACGATTGAGGAATTAGAAAAACTAGGTACATGCATCGATGTTTCTCAAGACAAGGATAAAATTAAAAAAATTAAAGAAAATATTATAGATGCAGAAATTGTTCTAGTCAGAAGTGATACCCAAATTAATAAAGAATTATTAGATATAAGCAAGAAATTAAAAATTATAGGTCGTAGTGGAGTAGGAACAGACAATATTGATATTGAGGAAGCGTCAATAAGAAGTATTTATGTAACGAATACTCCTGAGGCTAATGTTATTTCTGCCGCAGAGCTTACAATTGGTTTAATAATATCTGCTGCAAGAAATATAACTGTTGCTAATAATTCAGTAAAAAACAATGAATGGGAAAGATCCGAATTTATAGGAGTTGAATTATATAAAAAGCAATTAGGACTGATTGGTTTTGAAAATGTGATTCTGAAATATGCAGATAGGCCAGAAGTAAGAGTTGGTGATGATTCAGTTTGG
>PBPX01000019.1 GCA_002724835.1 Actinomycetota bacterium
AGAATTATTCAATTATCCAATTTTGATGATATGGCTTTTATCAATCTTTATAAAACAGATTATGTCAGTTTAATATCCAAATATGTAGATAGTATTGAAGACGCTCTAGAGGCTATTAATCATGGTGTGAACGATTTACTTTTAAGAGATTGGAACACTGAACAGATTTCTGACTTACAAAATATAAGTAATAATAATCTATATGAACGTACTGTACTTTCACCAATTCTTTCTATTAATGAAGCTAGGGATATACTTGAAAAAGAAGAATTTACTAATTATTTGCTCACTAGAGATGTACGTGGCTATAGAAGAAAAAATACAGATTGGTATCCAGGTAGTGGCAAAGCAATTCCAAAATTATTTAATTATGTATTTAATAATGATTCAGATTATAAATCGGACAAATTTAATTATATTTTTGAAAAATTAGAAGATGAAGAAATCATTACCGATGATGATTTAACAGAATTATTTAAAACTTCAGGAAAATATATAAATAGAATTTCAGAATTTGCAAATGAATTAAATCTAAAAATTAACGGAAACAAAGTCACTTTTGTAAAAAACAGAAATATTAATTATACGAACCAGTGTTATTATAAGTGTGGTTTTTGTGGTTTTTCAAAAGGGCCAAAAAGTTTAGATCTAAAAGAAGTTCCTTATTCATTAGATTCAAAAGAAGTAGTAGAAAGATCAAAAGAAGCATATGAATCAGGAGCTTCAGAAGTATGCCTCCAGGGAGGAATACATCCTAACTACACAGGTGAATTTTATTTAAATCTAGTAAAAGAAATTAAAGAAGAAATACCAGATATGCACATCCATGGTTTCACGCCACTAGAAATATGGCAAGGTGCTGAAACAATAAATAAAAGCATCGAAGACTACCTAGTTATGTTAAAAGACGCCGGTCTAAACACTTTGCCAGGAACTGCTGCGGAGATACTAGATGATCGAATTAGAAAATATTTATGTCCAGATAAAATCACATCAAAAGAATGGGCATATGTAATGGAAGTTGCTCATTCAATTGGCATCAAGTCAACNGCAACTATTATGTTTGGNCATATTGATGATATAAATTCATGGACAAATCATTATTCACTAATAAGGCAACTACAAAGTAGAACNAGAGGNTTTACAGAAGTAGTACCTCTNCCTTTTGTTCATATGGGATCACCAATTTACTTGCAGGGNAAAAGNATGCCAGGTCCAACATGGGATGAAATTGTTCTTATCCANTCATTAGCAAGAATNTATTTCAATACGTATATTGATAACATACAAGCGAGTTGGGTTAAGCTTGGACACGATGGAGCATCAAANTTATTAAAAGCCGGGGTAAATGATTTAGGTGGTACATTAATTAANGAAAATATCAGTAGAGCTTCTGGAGCATCTCACGGTCAAGAAACTACAGATCATGAATTTATTAATCTTATAAAAGAAAATAATAAAAAACCATATCTCAGAAATACACTTTATACCAANTTAAAGAAAATTGAAGAATTAAGCCTGGAAGAAGATGTTATCAAAATATAATGTAATTACATTATTTCCTAATTTATTTGATGAATGGATGAAAACTGGAATTATTTCTAACGGATTAGACAAAAATATTTTAGAATTTCAAACTACTAATTTACGAGATTTTGGTATAGGTAATTATAAACAAACAGATGATGCGCCCTACGGAGGTGGACCAGGTATGGTTATGATGGTTGAACCTCTTGATAATGCAATATTAAATAACAAAGCAGATATAAATGTATTTTTAACACCATCAGGTTCAAAACTNGATGAAAAAANAATACANGATTTACTCGCTTATNANTCTATAAATATAATTTGTGGAAGGTATGAAGGTTTTGATCAAAGAATAATAGATATGCATGNTGATTATGAAATATCAATTGGTGACGCCGTAGTTTCTGGTGGTGAAGTTCCTGCAATGTTNCTTATGGAAGCTTTAATGAGAAGAGTTCCTGGTGTCTTAGGAAATTCAGAGTCATTAGTAAATGAATCATTTACAGATGGTACGTATGATTTCCCTGTTTACACAAGGCCTGAAAAGTANAAAGATATGACTGTTCCAGAAGTATTATTATCTGGCAATCATAAAGAAATAGATAATTGGAAAAATAAAAAATTAAAAGACATTTAATCTTACATAGATAATATAATTTCACTTTGAGGAAGCTATGAATCTAATAAACGAAATAGAAAATAATCAATTAAAAACAGACTTACCGGAACTAAATTCCGGTGATTCAGTAAAAGTCAATGTTAAAGTTTCTGAAGGAAATAGAGAAAGAATACAAACTTTTGAAGGTGTGATTATTTCTATTAATGGNGTTGGGATTAGCAAGACTATAACAGTAAGAAAACTCTCATTTGGTGTTGGAGTAGAAAGAATTTTCCCCGTACATGCCCCNATTGTTGAATCTATTGAAATAGTAAGAAAAGGTAAAGTTAGAAGATCAAAACTTTATTATTTAAGAGATAGAATTGGAAAATCTGCAAAAATTAAAGAAGACCGTAACTAACTTACTAATATAAAAATATTATTAAATATTTTAAAAATATATCTCTATTCTTATTAGCAGTAATTTTTGCTACTTTTATCAGAACATTTATTATTCAAATATATTTTATTCCCTCGGCTTCTATGNAGCCGACATTAAATATAAACGATAGGGTTCTCGTTGTTAAAGATAAATTTCTCAATCTAAATTACCAAATTGGGGATGTTGTTGTTTTTTATAATCCAGATTATGTTTATGAAAAAAATACACTTCAAGAATTTTATGATTCATTACAAGTGTGGAATTTTAATAGTNAACAATTAACAATTGATACAGCTTTTATAAANAGAGTTGTTGGTTTTGAGGGTGATGAAATTAAAATTAAAGATGGTGATATATACAACAANGGAACATTAATTGAATTTCCTAATGTTCNAGTAAATAAAACAAAAATAGACATTACATATATCGTGCCAAGTAATTCTATTTTTGTTCTTGGAGATAATAGATCCAACAGTATTGATTCAAGAATATATGGATCTGTTAANGTAAATCAAATTATTGGTAGGGCAGAATACAAAATATACCCTATNAATGAAATAAGTAATATAAATGATTGAAAATAAAGTTTGGANTAACNATCCTAATCAATTTGTAATAGGAGCTGATGAAGTAGGTAGAGGTTCCTTTGCTGGACCAATAGTAGGAGCAGCAGTAAAAATAAATAAATCCCATGAAGATTTATTAGTAGAAGTAAAAGATTCAAAAAANCTTAGCGAAAAAAAAAGAAATCAAATATATGAATTAATTTCTAATAATAATGTTGCTTACTCGATATCTGAATGTTCGAATAATATCATTGACGAAGTTGGGATATCAGAAGCAAACAAAATAGTGTTAGAAAATTCTATCGAAGAAATATATACGGGTAAAGAAAAAGTGTATGTAGATCACTTTAAAATAAATAAATTTTCTTCAGTTTCATTAGTTAGGGGTGAAGACAANAGTAAAGCTATAGCTCTTGCGAGNATTATTGCAAAAGTATATAGAGACAATTTAATGAAAAAACTATCCAAAAAATACCCCCAATATTTGTTTGAAAATAATAAAGGTTACGGAACTCAAGCACATAGAGAAAGTATTGAGAAATATGGTTTAACAGAAATTCATCGTAGGTCTTTTAATTTAGAGCCCAATAAATAGCAAATAAAGCTAACAAAAAACAAAATATTATATTTGCNTAATCATATTTATTAGCTTTGTATGGTCTATTTGGATCAAATCCCATAATTACATTTTATATATAAATATATTAAACTTTAATCTATGGCACTAGAAACAAAAATTACTAATGAAACTCTGTATATTTCATTTAATGATGAAAAAACTTCAAATTCTATAGCAGCTAATGATTGGAAGGAATTGAAATCTGAAATAGAAAAATTTGAAGACAGTGANCAGAAATATTTAGTATTGAAAGAAATAAATGGAAACTTTTCATCAGGAGCTCAATTAGCAGAAAACATAAACGCTTTAATGGAAGATGTAAATCTAGCAGCAAAGGCATTATGGAATTGTAAAAAACCAGTAATAGCTGCTGTTGATGGTGTATGCGCCGGAGCAGGAGCGAATATGATACTTTTAAGTGATTTCATAATTGCAACTTCTACTACAAGGTTTATCGAAGTATTCGCAAGAAGAGGGCTTGTNGTTGATTTTGGTGGATCATGGAATTTACCAAGAATCATAGGGCTTCAAAAAGCTAAAGAATTAATGATGACAACCAAAGAAATAGATGGTGAATCTATGAATAATTTAGGAATGCTTTATAAGTTNACACAAAAAGAAAATTTAGACTCNGAATTATCAGATTTAATTGACTTATTAAATGAGCAAAGCTTTATCTCAATTTGCATGATAAAAGATCAAATCAAACAAGGTTTAGATTTATCATTTACAGATACTTTAGATTTAGAAGGTGATAATCAGAATAAAAGATTTATTCATACAGATGCTGTAGAAGGAATGGCTGCATTTGTTGAAAAAAGAAAGCCTAATTACAAGGATACATTAGATAAATAAATTTAATTTATTACTTATTTAGTTTTAAAAATATATGTGTAATAATAATCCTATATAAATGGAGGTCTATAACTTGAAAAGTAAAAAGACATTAATATTAGTTTTTGCTTTAGCAATGATTGCAACTGCATGTTCAAGTGCAGCTGTTCCTTGTGATGAAGTAGAAATTGGTACTGGTAGCAATGGGTTACCTGATTTAGATGGTTGTGAGTTTACTTTTGCTGTTGAAAATGCTTACCTTCCTTTCAATTACGTTGATCCAGCTGATGGTGAAGCTAAGGGTTGGGATTATGACGTNTTTAACCATATGGCAGAATTAATGAACTTTACACCNGTATATGTTCCAGCTGCATGGGATGGAATGATTCAAGCAGTAGCTGATGGTCAATATATGATTGCTGGTGATGGAATATCTATAACTGCTGAAAGAGATAAAATTGTAGATTTTTCTGATAGTTACATTGTTCTTCAACAAAGAATACTTGTAGCAGNAGGTAATGACGATATTACTTCTGATGCAGATATTGTAAATGGAGATGGTAAAGTTGCTACTCAAAAAGGTACAACTAATTACGAATTAGCAGTCAGTTTATTCGGTGAAGATAAAGTTGATGCATATGATACTTTTGATTTTGCTATTGCTGCTGTTATTTCTGGAGATGCAGTTGCTTCTATTGTTGATGAAGTCGCTGGTCTTGGATACATGGGTGCAAATAAGGATAAAGTAAAACTTGTGGGTGATGGTTTACAAACTGATCCATTAGGTTTTGCATTTCCTGAAGGAAGTCCATTAGTTGATGTTGTCAACCAAGGATTAGCTGAGATGAAGTCAAGTGGAAAATTAACAGAAATTAATGATAAATTCTTTTCACCTGGTTTTACAGTTTCATATGATGATATTGCTGAATGTGATGCACAAATTCCTGAAGACTATCTACCAGAGGATTGTGAAGTATAACTTTTAATTTAAAAGAATTATATTTATTCAATAGGCACGGATTTCCGTGCCTATTGTTTTATTATTAGTTATTATGATTAAAAAAATATTCAAGGTNGATAACACCTGGGCTTTCATTCTGTTTTTTTTGATTGCATATATGGTTTTCAAGATTAGGACGGGAGAAGAATACTTAAAAGCTTTTAATTATATTATTCCTGGTCTAAGAATTACTTTTGGATCAACTCTTGTTTCNTTTGTTATTGCNCTTNTCTTAGGTTTGNTTCTTGGTATTGGTAGGATATCAAATAATAAAATTTCTAGNACTTTATCNCGCACATATATNGANTTTGTTAGAGGTGTTCCTATCTTAATCTTAATTTTTACTATTGCTTTTGTTGTAGTAGTTGATGCAGCTAAGTTTTTNAATATTAACAATGGAAATGTTCCAATGATTATTAGAGCAATAATTGCTCTTTCAATATTCTACGGTGCTTATATTGCTGAAGTTTTTAGAGCCGGTATTGAATCAGTATCTATAGGTCAGCGTGAGGGTGGTGCATCATTAGGTTTAAATGAGAGACAAATTATGAGATATATAGTACTTCCACAAGCATTTAGAAATATGCTTCCTGCATTGGGAAATGATTTTATTTCTATGATGAAAGATTCTTCTTTATTGTCGGTATTAGCTGTACAAGATTTGACATATAAGGGAAGACTTTATGCTGGATCAACATTTCGTTTCCAAGAAACGTATCTTGTTTTAACTGTATGTTATTTATGTATAACATTGTTTTTATCAATTTTACAAAGAAGGTTAGAGCAGAAACTTGAAGCTAGATAATAAAAGTTATCAATTTAAAATTATTGATGAATACATAGAATATCTTGGAAAAATAAAAGGCTATTCAAAAAATACAATTACTTCTTATAAAANTGATATAAANAAATATTTTGAATATATAAATAAGAATAATAAAAATTATTNTGAANTAGAAAAATATATACAGANTCTATCTAAAAGTAAATATGCNAAAAGTACTATAAATAGAAAAATTGTTTCNATATCGAGTTTTTTTAACTGGTGTATTAATCAAAAAAAATTAAATCTAAAAGATATTAAACAAATNAAAAATTTNAAAACTGAAAGAAAGCTTCCCACAATTTTAACAAGCAATTACATTAATAAACTTCTTGATACTATACCCACATCTACTTCTAAAGAAATAAGAGATAGAACTATAATNGAAATTTTATATTCATCAGGCCTTAGNGTTTCAGAATTAACAAATTTAAAACTTAATGATTTTAAAAACAATANATCACTTAAAGTCTTAGGCAAAGGTAATAAAGCAAGATTNTTACCAATGACTGATAAAAGTTTCAAGTANATGAATNTATGGATATCAAAGTNNAGANGTGANTANANAAATGAAAAATCAANCAATTATATTTTNCTTGGAGTNAGAGGNGGNAAAATATCTGAAAGAGAAATNCAGCGTATTGTTAATTTAAGATTAGGTACATTTCCACACAGCATTAGACACACATTTGCTACTCATTTGTTAGATGGTGGAGCCGATCTTAGAGTTGTACAAGAAATGCTTGGACATTCAGATCCCAGTACTACACAGATATATACACATGTTTCTAAGAAACAGTTGAAAGATAAATATAAAAGAACACATCCTAGGGGTTGATTAATAAATTAATANTATTAAAATTTTAGATGAAATAGACACCATATCTACAAGCTTCCTTGGTGAACGTAAGTTTGGAAGTGCATATGCAAGGGATGTGGGATGAAACAACCAAAGGAGAAAAATTGTCAGCAACAATGAAAGAATTGCTTGAAGCAGGCGTTCATTTTGGCCATCAGACNGAAAGATGGAATCCCAAAATGGATAAATATATTTATAACGATAAAAGTGGTATCCATATTCTTGATTTAAGAATTACCTATTCAGCATTAGAAGAAGCACAAGAGTTTGTACAAAAGTTAGTAGCGAATAGCGGTAAAGTTTTATTTGTTGGTACTAAACCTCAAGCACAAAAAGTAGTTCAAGAACAAGCAACAAGAGCTCAGATGCCTTATGTTAATCAAAGATGGCTTGGAGGTATGTTAACTAACTTTAAAACAATAATTAAAAGAGTAGTTTATTTAAAAGAATTAAATTCTCTAGAGACATCAGGAGAAATTAATTCTTATCCTAAACCTGAAAGATTAAGAATAAAAAGAGAAATTGCTAAATTAACAAAATCAATAGGAGGTATAGTTGAGTTAAATAAAATTCCTGATGCTATATTTATTGTCGATTTATTAAANGAAACAACTGCACTAACAGAAGCAAATAAATTAAATATTCCTGTCATTGGTCTCGCAGATTCTAATGTCAATCCAGATTATGTAGATATCGTAATACCTGGCAATGATGATGCGATTAGATCAATCGAATTAATAGCATCATCCATTGCTGATTCTTGTTTNAAAGGCTTAGGAAAAAGAAAAGAAGTTACTGAAAAAAAGGATACGGAATAATGTCAATCTCTGCAGAAGATGTTAAAAAATTAAGAGACATGACGGGCGCTGGAATGATGGATGCTAAAGAAGCCCTAAAAGAATCAGATTTAGATTTTGATAAAGCNGTAATTTATCTAAGAGAAAAAGGTTTGGCTGATTCTAAAAAGCGCTCTGGTAAAGAAGCTAACGAAGGAACTATTGGAGACTATATTCACTACCAGCAAGACAGAGCAGTAGCTGGAGTTCTNGTAGAGTTAGCTTGCGAAACAGATTTTGTAGCAAAATCTGAAGAATTTAAAGAAGCTGCNAAACAAATTGCTATGCATATAGCTGCAATGAAACCAGCATATTTAAATATAGAAGAAGTTCCNGAGTCAAAAGTTAATGAAGAGAAAGATATCATAAAAAAACAATCTGAAAATGAAGGAAAACCCCAAGAAGTGATAGATAAGATAGTTGAAGGAAAAATTACATCTTTTTATTCAGATACTGTATTAAATGAACAGATATTTTGCAATCCTGAATTATATGAAGGTACAGTAGGTAATATGATTGATGAGATGTCTGGAAAACTAGGTGAAAAAATATATATTAAGCAATTTTCACACATAGAGATAGGTACATAAATGAGTAAGAGAGTTCTATTAAAACTCTCCGGTGAATCTTTTGCTGATTCAGAAACAAACTTTGGTATNTCTCCAAATATATTAAATNGAATTGCTAATGAAATATCTAAAGCAAGCAAAGATGGGATTGAAATCGCAATAGTTGTAGGCGGTGGTAATTTTTTTAGAGGAGTACATGAATCTGCTAAAGACATGGCTCAAGCAAATGCAGACTATATGGGCATGCTAGCAACTGTAATAAATGCAATTGCATTAAAAGATGCTTTAGACAGAAATGGAAATGAAACACGAGTTCAATCTGCTATAGATATGACAGCAGTAGCTGAACCGTATATAAGGCTTAGAGCTATAAGGCATCTTGAAAAGGGGAGAATAGTTATTTTTGCAGCCGGAACTGGCAACCCATACTTTACAACCGATACAGCAGCATCATTACGTGCAGCTGAGATAGACGCAGAAGAAGTAATAAAATCTACAAGAGTAGAAGGAGTTTTTGACAAAGATCCAGAAAAAAACAAAGACGCTGTAATGTATGAAAAAATTACTTACAAAGAAGTTGTTACTAATAAATTAGGAATTATGGATTTAACTGCAATAACTTTATGTGAAGAAAATCAGATGCCAATAAGAGTTTTTGATGGAACCAAAGAAGATAATATTTATAAAGTATTAACTGGTGATAAACTAGGAACAGTTATTAAATAATAATGGAAGAGCAGATAGTAAAAGAAGTAGAAAGTAATATGAAACTTTCAATAAATCATCTCATTGATTCCTTATCTAAGATTAGAACAGGAAGAGCGAACCCAAGTTTAGTTTCTAATATAAATGTAGATTATTATGGTACACAAACACCTCTTCAGCAATTGGCAACTATAAATATTCCAGATCCAAAATTAATNGTTGTACAACCTTTTGATAAAAGCTCNATTAATGAGATAGAAAAAGCAATACAAAATGAAGATATTGGATTAAACCCAGCTGTAGACGGAGACATCATAAGAATACCCATACCCGCTCTATCTGAAGAAAGAAGAAAAGAATTAACAAAAGTAGCTTCAAAGGAATCAGAAGAAGCAAAAATATCAATAAGATCTCATAGGAGAAATGGAATTGATAATGTTTCAACCATTATGTCTGAGAACTCTTCTGACGATACAAAAAGAGTTGAAAGTGAAATACAAAAATTAACAGATATTTATATTGGGAAAGTAGATGAAATTCTTTCAAAAAAACAAGATGAACTTCTCGAAGTTTAAATTAACATTTTCTTCNGATGATGATGGAACATTTTGGCCTGGTGTAATTGAAGTTCCTAATGAATCAGAAATTCATTATGAAGAAGACAATAAAAATAAATTCATAAAAAATAATCCAAGAGTCGTTACTGGGTTGATTCTTTTTATTGTATTATCTTTATTTTTTGTAAGTAAATTAACAGCTTTTTTATTATTAATTTTATTATCTTTAGTTTGTTCTAAAGAATGGTTCGATATTTTTGAATACGAAACATATATTCCATATTCATTACTTATTTATTCACCTATCGCACCATTAATTATTCTATATTTCTATGACATTTCAAAAGTTCATTATGCTTATTTCATATTTCCTATTGGTTTAATAATTTATACAGGAACATTTATTAACTATGGTATTTANGAAAAATTTGGTTCTGTATTTATTTTTCATACATGGTTTTCACTTGGCGTACTTTCTGTTGCNTATATTTTGATTGAATTTAATATTTTATTTACATATCTTGCAATAATTTCTATTTCTGTCTCAGATATTGCAGCTTACGAAGCTGGAAGAAGAATAGGAAAAAGAAAACTTATTGAATCTATATCACCTAATAAAACTGTTGAAGGTTTAGTTTTTGGTCTAATCTTTGGCTCCATATTTATGTCTGTTAATTTTTACATAAATNTAAATATTAATTTATTACAAACAATANCTATTTCNATTTTCTTTATACTGTTCGGTGTAATTGGTGATTTATTTATGTCAAGAGTTAAACGATCTTTAGGGATAAAAGACTCCTCTGATATTCTTCCAGGTCATGGTGGATTTCTAGACAGGGTAGATTCGTATTTAATAAGTTTCGCTTTTCTATTANTGGTGTCTCAATTTTATAATTTAAACACTTAGGTGAAATAAATNATGAATGGAATTCTAACTATATTATTTCTTACATTTTTTGTAGTATTACACGAATTTGGTCATTTTTTAGCTGCAAGAAGGTCAGGTGTTGCTGTATCAGAATTTTTTGTTGGTTTTGGNCCTAAGATATTTTCTTTTAAAAAAAATAATACAGAGTTTGGTCTTAAAGCTTTACCTTTAGGTGGCTATGTAAAAATTCCTGGTATGGATGAGTCNGAAGATGTTTCTGGCTTTAATAATGATGAACTTTTTCATACATCAAAATGGACTACAAAATTATANATATCAATATCTGGAATNATTGTAAACTTTTTATCTGCTTGGTTAATTATTTTCTTTGTTATAAATATAAATGGAATTAGTGAGCCATCTTTACAAATTTCTACANTAGGTGCTTCAATAAATGAAAAATCAGAATCACCATCTCAAATGGCAGGCTTGATGCCAGGCGATATTATTTATGAATTTAATGGAGTAAAAGTTAATAATTGGAATGAACTAGTAAATTTAATAGAGACGAATCCATCTGAAAGCGTTGAAATAAAGTTAATTAGAAATGAAAATGTAATTATTACGAATACAGTTTTAGAAAATAGAATAATAAACGATAAAGAACTAGGTTATCTTGGAATATCTCCAAAAATAATTAATAAGGAACTTTCTCTATTGGACTCTTTTATCTATACAACACAAACTGAATATTATATGACAATTGCTGCTGTTGATGGAATCTTTACACTTTTAAGCCCTTCGAACATAGCTACTTTAATTGGTACATACTCAGGGGGAAATATTCCTGATGAGGTAAGGCCGTTAAGTCCACTAGGCCTAGCCCAGGCTGGAAGTCAGATAGCAGATTATGGNTATACGAACTTTTTTAGTTTATTAGCATTTGTNAATGTTTTTTTAGCTGTATTTAATGCTATTCCNCTAATCCCCTTAGATGGTGGTCGAGTTTTNATGTCAATTATTGAGGGAATTACAGGAAAAAAAGTACCTGAAAAGAAACTGTATCCAATTGCATTAGTGGTAGTTGGTGTATTTATTTTTATTGGTATTACTGCATTTTATTTAGACTTAACTAATCCAATAAATTTATAACAATGAAAAGAAGAAAAACTAAACAAATAAAAATAGGAAAAGTAGGTGTTGGATCAGATTATCCAATAACTGTTCAGTCAATGACAACAACCAAGACTAAAGATACAGAAAAAACACTACAACAAATTTATGAANTAGCAAGCAATGGAGCAGATATAGTAAGAGTCACATGTAATGAAGTTGATGCTGCTACTTCATTGATTGAGATATCTACAAGAAGTCCAGTGCCTATAATTGCTGATATNCATTTTCAATACAAACTTGCATTAGCTGCTATTGAAGCTGGAGTTCAAGGCTTGCGTTTAAATCCTGGAAATATAAGAGATGAAAAACATATTAAGGAAGTTGCCAGAGAAGCGTTATTAGCAAAAATTCCAATTAGAGTTGGTGTAAATGCAGGCTCTTTAGATAAGGACATAGCAAAAAAATATCCTGAATCCTCACCTGNAGCACTGGTTGAATCAGCATTAAAGGAAATTAGATATTTAGAAGAAGTTGACTTTTACAATATAAAAATATCTGTGAAACATTCAAATGTACCGTTAATGATTGAATCATATAGATTATTAGCAGATAAAGTTGAATATCCNTTACATCTTGGAGTTACTGAAGCTGGTCCATTACCTGGTGGTTTGATCAAGTCTGTTGCTGGTATATCTACATTACTATCTGAAGGCATAGGGGATACAATTAGACTTTCTTTAACTACTGATCCTGTAGATGAAGCTAAATATGGTAGACAATTATTAGAATACCTTAATTTAAGAGATCGAAAATCTTTAGATCTTATTGCTTGTCCTAGTTGTGGAAGAGCGGAAGTTGATGTAATTAAGGTTGCTAACGAAGCTCAAGAAGCTTTGGAAGAAAAAGGTTTTCCTATTCAAGTTGCTGTTATGGGGTGTGTTGTAAATGGTCCTGGTGAAGCTAAATCTGCAGATTTAGGAATTGCGGCTGGTAGAAATAAGGGACATTTATTTATTAAAGGTCAGGTAGTNAAAGTTGTTGATGAAAAAGATATGGTAAGTTCTTTAGTAAAAGAAGGTGAACTTATTACAAACGAAGGTATTGAAGCAAGATTAGCTGCAGCTGATAAGAATGCTGCAAAAATAGCCCAAGAAGATGTGGATGCATTAATTAACATACAAGGTGATATTAATAATTTTAAATTAAAATCTAAGTCTGTAGTAGAGATTACATCAAATGAAGATATTGAAACTTAATTATTATAAGATATATACATGATGAAAAATCTTACTCCAATGTCAAAAGATTTTAACCAATGGTATACAGATATTATTCAAGAAGCGGAACTAGCAGATTATTCTCCAGTAAAAGGAACAATGGTTATAAGGCCGTATGGCTATGCAATTTGGGAAAATATACAACAATATTTAGATAAAAGGTTTAAAGAAACCGGTCATAAGAATGCTTATTTTCCTTTATTTATACCTAAATCCTTTATAGAAAAAGAAGCAGAACATGTTGAAGGTTTTTCACCTGAGTTAGCCACAGTGACTCATGCTGGTGGTAAAGAATTAGAGGAACCATTAATAGTTAGACCTACTTCAGAAACGATTATAAATCATATGTTTTCAAAATGGATATCAAGTCATAGAGACTTACCATTATTAATAAATCAATGGGCTAATGTCGTTAGGTGGGAAATGAGAACACGATTATTTTTAAGAACTTCTGAATTTCTTTGGCAAGAAGGACATACAGCCCATGCAACTAAAAAAGAAGCCAATCAGGAAGCAATACAAATGTTAAATATTTATGAGGAATTCGTACAAGAAATTGCAGCTGTTTCGGTAACTAAGGGATTAAAATCTGAACTAGAAAAATTTGCTGGTGCAGAAAAGACTTATTCAATAGAAGCTATGATGCTTGATAAAAAAGCTTTACAGGCAGGAACATCTCATGAGTTAGGTCAAAATTTTTCAAAAGCATTTGAAATAGAATTTTCNGACGAAAATAATAAATTACAAAATCCTTTTCAAACTAGCTGGGGTGTCAGTACAAGACTTATTGGAATGATAATTATGGCTCATGGTGATGATAAAGGCCTAAAANTACCACCCAATTTAGCTCCTATACAAGTTGTTGTAGTGCCAATAATTCCTTCAAAAGAAGATAAAAANANTGTCATGGAAAAAGTAGANAATATAAAAACAATGTTATCAAATTATCGTTTGAATATTGATGACAGAGAAGAAGTAACTCCAGGATTTAAGTTCAATGAATGGGAGCTAAAAGGAGTACCAATAAGAATAGAGATAGGACCTAGAGATATAGAAAATAATAAAGTTATTCTTTCTAGAAGAGATATAGACAATTCAAAAGAAGAAGTTTCCATGGATAAATTAGAATCTAAGATAGATCAGTTATTAATTGATATACAAAAAAATATGTTCGATGTTTCAAAAAATCACATGGAAGAAAACACAATACATGTTGAATCGAAAGAAGAATTAATTGAAGCTTTAAATAATAAGGAAGGATTTGTTACTTGTTATTGGTCGGAAAACAAAGATGATGAATTAGAAATAAAAGAATTAACGAGTGCAACAATTAGATGCTATCCGATAAATAATGAAGAGACTAAGCAATCAATTAATGATAAAAACGATGGAAAATTTGCTATTTTTTCAAAAGCTTATTAAAAATCTTTCAATAATTACTAATTATTGTTAAAATAAAATAGACAATTTAGCTACATGACAGTGGGTGGCAAACCCACTTTTTTTATGATTGGAGGGAGTATGGAGTTGGATAAAAACGACATAATCTCTTTAGTTTCTGATTATTTAATACAAGAAGATTTAGAATTATATGATATAAATATTGTAAATTTTCCATCAATATCAAAGATTGAAGTTTATGTTTATTCAACAACAAATTTAGATTATAAAATAATTCAACGTTTAAATCATCAGATTCAGAGGTTGCTTGAAGAAGTTAATCTTGAAAAAGGATCATATGAATTAATTGTTTCTAGTCCAGGTTTAGAAAGATTATTAAAGACAANAAGACATTATGAAATNTCNTTAGATGAAAATATAAAAGTAAAGTTAATAGTTCCTATAAATAATGAATATACCTTTCAAGGAACATTAATAAATATTGAAAATGAAAATATACAACTTTTAGTTGANAATCAACTTATAAAGATTGATATAAACAATATNAAAAAAGCAAGGTTAGATTTAATAAAATTTAAAGAAAAAATTAAGAATTAAGGAAATTATGAAATTAGGTAGCGATATAAANCAAGCAATTGAATCACTAGCTCTCGAAAAAGGAGTAGCAGTTGAAAGCATGTACGAGGCATTAGTTTCTGCATTCAGATCAGCATATATGAGAATTCCAGGTGCAGCGGAAGAAGCTAGAGTAACATTGAATCCTGATTCTGGTGAGATTACAGTTTATGCGCAAGAATTAGATAATGATGGAAATGTTATTAGTGAATGGGAACCTGACATTAATGATGAGGACTTTGGAAGAATNGCTGCACAATCATTTAAACAAATGATGACTACAAAAGTAAGAGANGCAAAAAGAGCAACAGTTNTAGANGCNTATATAGGAAGAGAAGGAGAATTGATTACTGGTATAGTNACACAATTTGATTCAAGATTTAACCAAACCATTATTGATCTTCAAGATGCAGAAGCAGTTATACCTTCAAGTGAAAGAATCCCTTTTGAAAGATTAGAAAGAGGAAATAGGATAAAAGCTCTAATTACCGAAATTAGAACTGAAGCTAAAGGAATCCCAATTATTGTAAGTAGAAATAGAGCAGAATTTGTACAACGTATGTTGGAATTAGAAGTCCCAGAGTTGACTGATGGTACAGTTGAATTAAGAGCTATAGCTAGAGAAGCTGGNAGTAGAACAAAAATAGCAGTCTTTTCAAATGATCCAAATGTTGATCCAAAAGGTGCTTGCGTTGGTTCCAGAGGTTCAAGAGTAAGACAAATAGTAAATGAATTAAAAGGTGAAAAACTAGATGTTGTTGAATGGAGAGAAGATAAAGTTCGATTTATCATTGAAGCATTAGGCCCAGCAGACATTGAAGAGGTAGAAATTGATGAGGAAACAAAGAGTGCAAAAGTTGTTGTTAGAGATAACCAATTGTCATTGGCGATTGGAAAAGAAGGTCAAAATGCTAGATTAGCAGCAAAATTAACAGGTTATAAAATTGATATTGAAGGACTTGGTGATTCTCCTCAAGAAGAAATAGAAGTTGAATCTAATGAAGAGGAAGAATAATTTATGGCTAAAAAGCGAATACATCAACTCGCTAAGGAATTAGAAGTAGCTTCAGCAGATATATTACATAAAGCACAAGAACTAGGAATAGAAGTAAAAACAGCTTCATCTGGCCTAACTCCCGAAGAAGAGGAATTGGTTGTTATGTCATATGAAGATGACAAAATTGATTCAGTAGATAACGAAGCTCAAGAANAAAATACATCAAATCAGGAAGAATTAGAAGATGAAAATGAAACTAAAGAAGAAGTAAAAGATGTAAATATTATTGAAGTTACAGAAGGATCTACCCCCGAGCAATTATCAGAATTNATTGAAGAAGATTCAACTCAAATAGTAGCTGATTTAATGTCTTTAGGAATTATGCAGTCAGTAACTTCTAATTTAAGTAATGATGAAATAGAAAAGCTATTAGAAAAATATAATTACATTCCTGAATTTATTACAAAAGTAGAAATTAAACGTTCTGAGATAATAAATGAAGTTACTTTTGAAGATGAAGAAAAAAATCTAAAAGTNCGTGCACCAATTATTACTGTTATGGGTCATGTAGANCATGGTAAGACAAGTTTATTAGATTATATTAGAAAAGAAAAAGTTGCCGAAAATGAAGCTGGTGGAATAACTCAACACGTGGGAGCTTACAAAATACAATCAGGTGAACAAGGTATTACATTTATTGATACACCTGGTCACGAAGCATTTACTCAAATGAGAGCTAGAGGAGCAAACGTAACTGATATTGTTGTTTTAGTTGTTGCAGCAGATGACGGAATTATGCCACAAACAATAGAAGCTATTAATCATGCAAAATCAGCTGATGTACCANTCGTTGTTGCTATAAATAAATGTGATTTACCTGATGCCAATCCAGCATTAGTAAAAGCAGATTTAACAAAATATGAGATAATCGCTGAAGATCTTGGTGGAGACGTTCCAGTAGTCGAAATATCAGCATTAAAAGGAGAGGGTATTGACGATTTGCTTGAAACGTTGTCACTTGTAGCAGAAATAGAAGAACTTAAGTCAGTATACGAAACAGATGCTTCAGGATACATTATTGAATCAAGAATGGAAANAGGAAAAGGGAATGTCGCAACAGTCATAGTTACTAGAGGCACTCTAAAAAATGGAGCTTTTTTATATGCAGGTTCATCATTTTGCAGAGTAAAGTCAATGTTTGACCACTCCAATAAAATTATTAAAGAAGCTGACCCAGGAACACCAGTTGATATTATGGGGTGGGAAAACTCACCTACAGCAGGAGATCAATTCATTTCTGTTAAATCACAAAAAGAAGCTAAAGCTATAGCNGATAAAAANAAAGATTTACTCAAAAACTTTGAAGACACAACATACTCTGTTGAATCAAGAGTTGATGACATGATGAAACTACTTCAAGAGGGTGAGTTGACATCAATTAATATAATTATAAAAGCTGATACAAATGGATCAGTTGAAGCAATAAAAGAAGGTTTGCTCAAATTATCAACGGAAGAAATTGATATACAAGTAGTTCATTCTGGAGTAGGGGGAATAGTTCTATCTGATGTTGACTTAGCTTCAGCAACACAATCATTNATTGTTGGATTTAATGTTAGACCAGATAGCCAANCACGAAATATGGCACAAAGTAAAGGAATAGATATTAGAACTTATAAAATTATTTATGAGTTACTGGATGACATTAATGAGGCTGTAATGGGACAAATGACTGTTAAAACAGAAGAAACAGTTATTGGTATGGTAGAAGTCAAAACTACTTTCAGAGCTCCTAANGTAGGTGTCGTTGCTGGTTCAATCGTAAGTGAAGGTAAAGTANTGATGGATGCTAAAGCAAGGCTACTTAGGGATGGAATTGTAATATATGAAGGAAATGTTGCTTCATTAAGAAGATTTAAAGATAATGTTGATACTGTAAATGAAGGCCTGGAGTGTGGAATAGGTTTAGTTGACTATAAAGACATAAAGGAAGGCGACGTAATTGAAATATTAGGTGAGGTTGAAGTCTAAAGTGAAAAAACAATTACGAGGTGGAAGAATTAATAGAATTAATCCATTAATACAACAAATTATTTCAAATGAATTTTTAAGAAATTCTGAATCAATTATAAACAAATCTACTATTACTCATGTTGCTACTTCTCCTGATATGAAGCGATCAACAATNTATGTTTCAAATATAGACAATAATAAAGGTCAGTTAATAAGCGCATTGGATAAGAATCGTACAAAAATTCAAAGAGAACTTGCTAAACAACTTACTACAAAATTTGTTCCAAGAATACAATTTGAAATTGACGGAACTTTTGAACATGTCGATAAAATAAATAAAATAATTAACACTGTTAATGAATAATAGAATAAGTACTTTNTTTGATAAGGGGCCAATACTAATAACAGGTCATATAAATCCAGATGGNGATGCTCTTGGTGCTTCTTTTTGTCTAAAGTTACTTTTAGACAAAGAAAATATAGATGCTGATATAAATTTTGATATTCAAAATAAACTTCCATCAAATTTAGACCACCTTCCTTATGATCTTATTACAAACAACATAAAAGATAGTTACGAAACAGTTTTTGTTTTTGATTGCGGTAGTCCATCAAGATTAGGAAAATATGAAGAAATTATAATGAAAGCACCAAATATAATTGTCATTGACCATCATATTGATCCTACTTTTGGATCTATTCAAATTGTTGATTCTGAAGCAGCAAGTACAACTCAAGTACTGTATAGACAATTAATTGATGAAGGTTATGATATTGATAAAGCTATGGCCAATTGTTTATTAACTGGTTTAATTACAGATACTGGTAGATTTCAATATCCGAATACAACATCTGAAGTATTTAACATTGCTTCTGAGTTATTNAAAATTGGAGCTGACTTAGCGTTAATAAGTGAAAATATATATGGATCTATTGAATTCAATGCTTTGAAACTGCAAAGTGAAATTATAAACAGGATTGTATTGGAAAATGATATACAATTCACATATTCTATTGTCTACCAAGATGATTATAAAAAATACAAAATAGATCCTGAAGAAACAGATTTTTTAATTGATGTAGTTAGATTAGTTAAAGATGCAAATATTGCTTTACTATTAAAAGAACAATCTGATGGTTCATACAAGGGAAGTTTAAGATCAAGAAATAATTTCAACGTACAAGAACTAGCTTCAATATTTGATGGTGGTGGCCATAAGGCTGCTAGTGGCTTTTCTAGTACACTTTCTGAAAAAGAAATTATTGAAAAAATTAAGAATGCAATTAAAAGCTAACTCTAATTTTTATTTTATCAATAAACCAAAAACTTGGACATCACAGGATTTATGTACAAAATTTAAAAAAATATATAATCTAGATAAAGTTGGTCATTCGGGAACTCTTGATCCTAATGCAGAAGGCGCAATGCTTATTGCAACAAATAAATATACAAAATTATTCGATTATATTTCAGACAAGGATAAAACTTATATTGTTAAAAGCTTATTTGGATATGATTCTGAAACATTAGACATAGATTCTGAATTTACAAAAATTCATGACATAAATTTGAATCAAATAAAAGANGAATTTACAGAAGCAGTAAATAAAAAGATAGGAGAATCTTTTCAAATTCCACCAAAATATTCAGCTATAAAAGTTAANGGTAAAAGACTTTATAAGTACGCAAGAGAAGGNAAAGAAATAGATATTCCTAAAAGAAAAATTCATGTTAAAGAAATGGAAATACTTAATTTAGATAACGATAAAGCTGAAATTAAAATTAAAGTTAGTGAGGGTACCTATATAAGGTCATTAATCAGTGATATTGCAAAAGATATTAATACATTTGGAATCGTTTCTGATTTAAAAAGAATAGCAATAGGTAATCTAGACATAAATCATAGCTGTTATATCAATGATATTAAGTCCCTTAACCCAGAATCTACTCCTAATCCACTTTCACAAAATGAAATAATTGATTTACCTATCCTTCAAATAAATGAAAAAGATTTAATTAAAATTAAAAATGGNGAGTTATTAAACAATGAGTTATTCAAAACAAAAGAAACACATATTCTTGAGTATGAGGGAACTGTAGTTGCTATTTACATACCCTTTAATGATGAATTTTTTAAACCAGATAAAGTAATCATATGAAAACTTATCAAGATTTTAAAAAAGATGANGTAATAGAAAGCAAAATAGATGTTACATGTATAGGCGCTTTTGATGGGCTGCATAGAGGACATATTGAATTAATTAAAAAAACCAAAGAAATAGATAATAATTTTCAAATCGTGACATTTAATGAAATTCCAAAAATATATTTTGATAATAANCTCAAACCATTACTAGATAAAAATAATAGAAATATAATTTTTAATGAATATAAACCAACTAATCTTATTTATTTAAAATTTGATGAAATTAATGAATTTTCATCAGATGAGTTTTTAAAATTTTTAGATATAAATTTGAACACAAATAAAATTGTTGTTGGTAAAGACTTTAGATTTGGTAAAAATAGAACAGGAGAAGTNAATAATATAATAAATTATTTTGGTGAAAATAATGTAATTTTGTTATCAGATTACTTAATAGAAAATGAAAAAGTATCTTCTACAAAAATTAGAAAATACCTAGATAACGGAAACATTAAACAAGCTAATAAATTTCTTGGAAGAAAATATGAACTACTCGGGACAGTTGTAGAAGGTTTAAAGATGGGCTCAAAACTCGGTTTTCCTACAGCAAATATAAAATTAGATCATGATTTATATTTACCCAAATATGGTGTTTATGGTATTACCTGCATAATAGATAATAANCCTTATGAAGGAATTCTAAATATTGGTGTAACACCGACCGTTTCAGATAATAATAAGATAAAAATTGAAACACACATATTTGATTTTGACAAAAATATCTATGGTGAAAATCTAGTTATACAAATTAATCAATTTATAAGAGATGAAATTAAATTTAGTTCACCCGAAGAGTTAGTAAAACAAATAAACATTGATATATCTAAAGTAAAGAATAAGTAATATTCTTCACTTTAGATATAACGTCTACTATTATTATTTCGAATGAATACTAAGCAAGATATAATTAAAGAATACGGTAAGTCTGATACAGATACTGGTTCTACTGAGGTTCAAGTTGCTTTNATGAGTGAAAGAATAAATCACTTAACTGAACATCTTAAAGATCATAAGAAAGATCACCACACTAGAAGAGGACTTTTAATGCTTGTAGGTAAAAGAAAAAGATTACTTGAGTATTTACAAAATCAAGATATAAANAGATATCGTGAATTAATTGATAAACTTGGTATAAGAAGATAAAAAATAAGACATNGNGTTATTAATTGGGAGCTTTTANAGAAGGCTGACAATTAATAACNTCTGTCTAGAAAAGAGGATATATGTCCGTAACAAATGTTACATGTAAAATTNNCGAAAAAGAAATTAAATTTGAAACTGGTAANTTAGCTTTACAAGCNCCNGGNGCNGTTGTAGTAANTTCTGGAGAAACAAATGTNTTAGTTACAACNGTNGCAAATGAAACTGTAAGAGANGGAATAGATTTTTTCCCNCTAACNGTNGANGTAGAAGANAGAATGTATNCAGCNGGNAAAATNCCTGGTGGATTTTTTNGNAGAGAAGGANGNCAAACTGAAAAAGCTATCTTAGCTTGCAGANTAATTGANAGNCCNCTNAGACCNTCNTTTAATGATGGTTTTAGATGCGAAACACAAATTATTGCAACAGTATTGAGTGTTGATAATGAAAACGAATATGATGTACTTTCGTTAAATGCTGCATCACTTGGTTTACAACTTGCTGGCGTACCACTAGATTCACCAGTTGGAGCAGTAAGAATGTCATTGATAAATGACAACTGGGTTGTGCAAGCAACAAACTCAGAAATGGAAGAATCAGTATTCGATATGGTTATTGCTGGTAATTTAAATGAAAATAATGACGTAGATATAGTAATGGTAGAAGCGGGAGCAACTGAAACTGCTTTTGATAAAATAGATTCTGGAAGTACTACACCAACAGAAGATATTGTTGCTGATGGTATTGATAAATCAAAAGAATATATATCTGAATTAATTAAAGCACAAGCTGAATTAGTATCACAAAATGAAGTACCAGAAATAGATTGGCCTTTGATTGAGGACTATACGCCAGAGTTATTGTCAGAATTGGAAGAATCATATAAATCTGATATCGAAACTATTACTTCCATAACTGATAGGAAAGAGAGAAGTACTAAGCAAGCAGAATTAGAAGAATCTGCAGTTGAAAAATATTTAAACGAAGAAGAAGATAACTCAAAAGCAATCAAGTTAGCTTTTAAATCTATTGTTAAAAATGTTGTTAGGGATAGAGTTATCTCTGGTGGTGCAAGATTAGATGGCAGGACACCAACTGATATTAGAAATATTTCTGCTGAAATTGATTTATTACCAACAGTTCATGGTTCATCTTTGTTTTTAAGAGGAGAAACGCAAGTTTTAAATGTAACAACTTTAGGTATGGGACGTTTAGAACAAATGTTAGATACGATAGATACTGTCACTTCTAAAAGATATATGCATCATTATAACTTTCCACCATATTCAACAGGTGAAGCATATATGATGAGAGGTCCAAAGAGGAGAGAGATTGGACATGGTGCTTTAGCAGAAAAAGCATTAGTCCCTGTAATACCTACTAAGGTAGATTTTCCGTATACTATCAGAGTAGTAAGTGAAGCTATATCCTCTAATGGATCAACATCCCAAGCTTCTGTATGCGCCTCAAGCTTATCTTTGATGGCTGCAGGAGTACCTATAAGAGAACATGTTGCTGGAATTGCTATGGGGTTAATTTCAAAAGAAGATAATTACGTTACTTTAACTGACATACTAGGAGCAGAAGATGCTCTAGGTGATATGGATTTTAAAGTTGCTGGTACTAGGAATATGATTACAGCACTTCAATTGGATATGAAAATCGAAGGATTACCTTCTGATGTTTTAAGAAAAGCATTAAATCAAGCTATGGATGCAAGGCATCACATATTAGATATTATGGAAGATGCAATTTCTGAACCAGCTGAAAGCTTGTCAGGTAATGCGCCTAGGTTAGAAACAGTTGAACTACCAAAAGATAAAATTGGTGAGGTAATTGGACCTAAAGGTAAAAATATCAGAAAAATTGAAGAAGAAACTGGTGTAAGTGTTGAAATTGATGATGAAGGAATACTTACATTAGGCTCAACAGAAGAAGACTCCCTAGCTGAAGCAAAAGAAATGGTTATGTTGATTATTGACCCACCTGAAGTTGAAGTAGATACAGATTACGATGGTGAGGTTGTAAGCGTAGCAACATATGGAGCTTTTATTAATATATTGCCAGGAAGAGATGGTTTATTACATATTTCTAAATTCCACTCTGAAAAAAGAGTTAAGAATCCTGAAAATGTAGTCAATGTAGGAGATAAATTAAAAGTTCATGTTGATTCAATAGAAAATGGAAAAGTAAGTTTATCACTTCTTGAAGACTTAGATATACCTGAAGAATCAGTTGATACTGGTGGATCAAATAGAGGAAATAGAGACTCAAAACCTAGAAGAAATGATCGTTCTGACAGAGGAAATTCAAGTCGAAATCGAAGGGAATCTGGAAACAGAAATGATAATGCTAAAAGAAAAAGAGTATCTTTTGAGGATGAATTCGAAAAAGGAATCTAGTTATTTCTCTTTATCTGTTAAATAAGTAGGGCTTGTAGCTTCAGTAGTTACGTATGCATTTGGACTTATTTCTGAAACAATACTAAGAACTTTTTTTACTTGTTTTCTTGGCGTAACGCACCAAGCTATACTAACTTCGCCCTCCATACCTTCACCATTTATAACTGTTACTCCAAATCCATTTGATCTTAATTCCTTAGTTAGAGACTCACTATTAGTTCCTTTTTGTAAAAATATTCTTACTACTACGTCTCCAATAGCAATTGATGATTCTATATAAGATCCTGAAATAGTTCCTGCAGCAAACCCTAGTGCATAACCAATTATTAATAATGGGTCATCAAGATCTTTTATCACTTGAGAGATAGCAAGTACCCAAATAGCAGATTCGATAAATCCTAACACGGCACCAATACCAGGTCTTCCTTTATTTACATATAATGCTCTTAAAGTACCAAGAGTTTGATCAATTAAGCGTAATAAAAAAATGTAAATAACTGCTAAGAAAATATTCATGTATTTATTTTATTGCTAATTGAAGTTCTTCATAAACTTTTTTCATTTTTTTATGAGTATCTTTAGTTAATTGGTCAATTGTATCTTTGGTATAATTTGTCATATCAATTGGTTCTAAAGTTTTAATCATTGCTTTACCACTGCTAAGAAAATTTCTTCCTCTTGGCCATATGTCACTTGTTCCTGCAATTACTACTGGAAGAATAGGCACATTGTTATCTAATGCTATATGAAAAGCTCCACTTTTGAACTCTTTAAAATCATCTTTAGGCACCCTCGTGCCTTGAGGATAAACCATAAGTGACCAACCATTTTTAAATAAATTTTTTGCCTGCGCATTTATTGATTCTTTATCGTTCGGGTTATTTCTATCTACTTTGATAAAATTAAATGCTTTAATTGCTGTTTTAAAGAAAGGAAGTTTATACACTTCTTTTTTAGCCATGAACACCCAATTAATTTTAAGAAATTTAAAAAGTATCATATTGTCTATATTTGATAGATGATTTGATATAACTACATATGGTTGATTTTGTTTATACTCAACTACTTTTGTAAATGTAGTTTTTGCTCTTGCAGCCCACATCCATGGTTTTACCCAAGATTGGGCAATATAATATTTAATTTTTGTATATTTATTAAACAAACCAACAAACCAAATACTATAAGCTACAGGGATTGTATATAAAGCCATTATTAATAGGTTTATCCAAGATAAAATTTTGTTCTTTAACATGCCTTCTATAATACATAAGTAATTGATTGATTAATAAAGTATGAATGAGAAAAAGTTATTAAGAAGTAACCTTGAGGAAATTAAAGGTATAAAAAAATTATCAATAGATAACATAAAAATAATTAATAATTTTATAAAGAACAAAATAGTATGCACTTACATCCATACAGATTCTGAAGTTGACATAACTAATGATCTAATCGGTTATAAACAATTAATTACTTCATATCTTGTTACATCAGATATAGAGTTATGTCTATATAAAGAACCATTTATTAAAAATGCTTTAAATATTTTAGAACCAGAAAATCCAATAAAAATTAAAGAGGTTGACGTTTTTTTAGTACCCGGAGTAGCTTTTACTGCAAGTGGTAAAAGATTAGGCAGGGGAGGTGGGTATTATGATAAATTATTAAGCAAATATCCCGATACTCTTAAAATAGGTATAACTTTTAACGAAAGAATATTGCAAGATCTACCTACTGAAAGTCACGACATATCTATGGACTATGTTTTTACAAATGACAAATATTACAAATCAGAAATATAGTAATATTTAAGAATGGATTTAAGTATTAATGTTGGGTATTTTGGACCACATATAACTGATGATCACAAATTAATAAAAGATCTAGATGAATTAGGTGTATCTTGTGTATGGACTGCTGAAGCTTACGGATATGATGCCGTTACTCCACTTGCATATTTTGCAGCATTAACAAAAAATATGGATATTGGTTCAGGAATTATGCAAATTCCAGGAAGAACTCCTGCCATGACTGCCATGACTGCTGTTACCTTAGATAAAATGTCAAATGGAAGATTTAGGTTAGGACTAGGTGTATCTGGTCCACAAGTTGTAGAAGGTTGGCATGGAGTTCCATATGGAAAACCATTAGCAAAAACAAGAGAATATGTTCAATTAGTAAAAGAAATGTTTAAACGTGATGGAAAAATTGAACATCAAGGAGAATATTACACCCTTCCCTATACTGAACCTGATTCAACAGGATTAGGCAAACCACTAAAGATTATTGAAAAACCTTTAAGAAGTGATATTCCTATATATATAGCAGCAATAGGACCAAAAAATATCGAACTAACTGCCGAAATTGCAGATGGATGGTTACCATTTATGTACTCACCTAGTCAAGGTGATGATATATTTAATAAATATTTAGAAAAAGGGTTTAGTAAATCAGAAAATAAAAATAAAAAAGATAAATTTAATATTGTTGCAACAGTAAATGCAAAAATATGTACTGAAGAAGAAAAAGAAGACAATTTAAAACTTGCAAGAAATGTATACACTCTTTATGTAGGAGGTATGGGAGCTAAAGATAAAAACTTTTATTTTAATTTAGTGTGTGATTATGGCTATGAAGAAGAGGCCAATCAAATACAAGAATTATATTTATCAGGCAAAAAAGATGAAGCTGAAGCTATATTTCCATCAGAATTATTAGATGACTTAACTTTGGTTGGAACAAAAGAAGAAATAAAAGAGAAGTTTAATGTATGGAAAAATTCAAATGTTACAGAACTTTCAATTGGTTTGCCTGTAGATCTTGAAACTATAAAATACTTAAATACTTTAAATGAAATGTATTAAGTGTAAAAATAAATGGAAAAGAACAAAAATTACAGAATTTGTTTCTTTTTTATCAAAATGTCCAAAATGCAAAAGTAGAATAATTCTAAGGTACTAATGAAAAAAATTATTTATCTAATTTTATCAAATTTATTTATTTTTATAATTTATCCAATCATAAGGTTTACAAATAAGAAATTCTATGAAAAGAAAATTCTACCTTCTGTAATTAATTCAACTTGTAATTCACGGCCGATTCAATATCAAAGAAAAAAGGTAGTTCCAAAAGCTTTTGGTATAGTATTAGAAATAGGTATTGGAAGTGGTCATAATTTAAAATATTATGAGCCAAGTAAAGTTACAAAAATATATGGGGTTGATCCTTCAAACGAATTAAATAAATTAGCAAAAGATAAAGCAAGTAAATATAATTTAGATGTCGATTTTATAGTTTCTTCTGCCGAAGAAATACCATTAGATGATAACTCAATCGATACAGCTGTGACAACTTTTACTTTATGCTCCATACCTGATAGCCAAAAAGCATTAAATGAAATATATCGTGTATTAAAACCATCAGGAAAACTAATATTTAGTGAACACGGTCTTTCTCCAGATAAGTTTGTAGCAAATATCCAAAATGGTATTGAATTTTTCTATCCTAAAATATCTGGTGGATGTCACGCTAATAAAGATATTCCTAATCTTATAACAAATGCAAAATTCAATATAGACAACTTAGAGACCATGTACTTACCTGGAACACAAAAGTTTCTAGGTTATAATTTCTGGGGAACAGCAAATAAATAAATTAAAATATAGATAATATTGCTTTTACACAATCTTCAGGGTTGTCTTCTTGAAGAAAGTGCCCAGCTTTCTCAATAGTGGTATGTGGCATATTTTTAGTTCCAGGTACAAGTTTAAGAAAAGCTTTATCAACACCTTGCATAACAGGGTCACTGTCGCTAAATGCACATAAAAAAGGTTTATCCCATTCTTTTAATTTAACCCAGGCGTCTCTGTTGTGTTGGGAGCTTGGATCATCAGGTGTTATTGGTACAAGAGTTGGGAATTGTCTTGCAGCTTCTTTATAACTATCATCTGGGAAAGGTGCATTATATGCATCTATTGTTTCTTGAGAAATATCTCTAACAGTACCACCTTTAATAATTCCGCCAACGTGAAAGTCTTCAACTGTTTGAGAGTATTCTTTCCAATTCATAAATGCTTCTCCCGGGTCATAATCACCAGTAGGAAGCATCGTATTTGCAGCCACAATATTTACAAAACGATCAGGATATTTAGTGACTAATCGCAAACCTATTAATCCACCCCAGTCTTGTCCATAAAGTGTTATGTTGTTTATATCAACAGCTTCTAACCAATCAGACATCCATTTAACATATTTTTCATATGTGTACCCATTTCTATCTGTCAGCTTATCTGATCTACCAAAACCTGGTAAATCAGGAACAACCACTCTTTTACCTGCACTGACCAAAGGGTCTATCATCTTCCTATATAAGTAACCCCAACTTGGTTCACCGTGTATTAAAAGTATCGTATCAGAATTTTCTGTACCTTCGTCTATGTAATGAATTCGTATATCTCCAAATTCTGATTCTATTTCTTGATACTTTGCTTCATAAGGCCAATCTTTTATATTTTCAAATCTTGCGTCGTCTGTTCTTATAATGTTTACCATATATTTATTTTACAGATTATGAATAACATTTGTGACAACACCCCAAATATATCCTTCACTTTCTTTCTCTACAGTGATAGGTTTGTATTTTGGATTTTCAGGCTCTAACACTATTTTTTTACCATTAGTTTTATATCGTTTGACCGTTAATTCATTATCCATAACTGCAATTACAACTTTTCCATTCTCAGCTTTTAAGCTTCTGTCAACAATTAAGATATCATCTGGAAAAATTCCAGCATTAATCATGGAATCACCAGATGCTCGTACTAAAAAAGTAGAGGAAGGATGTTTAACAAGATATCTATTCAGATCAATTTTATCTTCTAAATAATCATCTGCAGGGGATGGGAATCCAGCGGCCACTTTATTTCCATATAGTGGAACTTCATGCAGTCCTTTATTAACGACCTTAGATACATAATCGACTTTGCTAATAGGTATGCGAATAGCTTTAGTAGCTTCACCATACTTACCTTGCCCTTTTGGCCTACCGGCTCCCTTGCGAGCTCCACCTCTTGTCATAAATAATGTCTTTCTTTTTCTTTAGAATAGTGTACAGTATTCAAAGGAGTAAGTGAATGAATAATAAAATATTTGCCTTAGTTGACTGTAATAACTTTTATGCATCTTGTGAAAGAGTATTTAACCCAGCGCTAGAGGGGAAACCAATTGTTGTTCTATCCAATAATGATGGTTGCATTGTTGCACGATCTAATGAAGCAAAAGCACTAGGGATTCCGATGGGAGCCCCTTTTTTTAAGTATGAACACTTAATGAAGAGAAATAACGTATATGTATTTTCTTCGAACTATACATTTTATGGAGATATGTCAGCAAGAGTCATGACATCTCTGCGCTCAATAGTTGGTGAAATAGAAGTTTACTCAATAGATGAAGCATTCCTTGATATTACTGACTTTTATTATTGCGATTTAACAGAGACCGCAAAAGAAATAAGGAGACTAGTTAAGCAGTGGACAGGTATTCCAATATCGATTGGCATAGGACCAACAAAAACATTAGCAAAAGTGGCTAATAGGCAAGCAAAAAAATATGAATCATCCAATGTTTTTGATATTAGAGGTGAGTCTGAGAGAGTTGAAGTTTTAAAAGATTTAGAATTAGAAGATATTTGGGGAATTTCCACAAGATGGGGTAGGAGGTTAAGAAAGATTGGGATTGAAAATGCTTATGACCTATCTACAGGCAACCCAAGGCAGATACGTAAAGCTTTAAGCATTGTTGGAGAGAGGATTCATTATGAACTTAATGGAAAGTCTTGTATCCAGGTAGAAGAAGTAAAAAATAAAAAGAATATTATTTCATCAAAATCTTTCGGAAAGAAAGTAACTAAGGTTCAAGAACTAGAGGAAGCTGTTTCTATGTATACAGCTAGAGCTTGTGAAAAATTAAGAGAACAGGGATCAAGAGCTCAGGGTATCTATGTATTCTTAAGAACGAGTCCTTATCTTGAAGAAGAGAATAAATACAGCAATGGTATGTCTTCATACTTCGATATTCCAACTAGTAATACCTCGAACATTATTAAAGAAGCCAAGCTTTTAACAAATAAGCTATTTATTTCAGGTTATGAATATCAGAAAATAGGAGTGATGCTACTCAATATTGCAGATGCTAAAAATGAACAGTATAGTTTTTATAAATTTGAAGATTATAAAAAATCAGATACAGTGATGGATTCTTTAGATAGTATTAATGGAAAGTTTGGGACAGGGAGCCTCTTTCTTGGGGCACAAGGAATTCATAAAAATTGGAAAATGAGAGCAGATAGAAAGTCAGCATCATATACAACTAAAGTAGATAACCTACCAAGAGTTACTTAGTTATTTATTAAGTTCTCTCCAGAACTTTCTTGTTTGTAAATACCAAATAAAACCAAACAAGAATCCCATCATTGGAAAATATCTAAATAAAAGCAAGATGTCATATTTTGTAGCAAGATATCCTATTAATAAATTTGAGATAGTATACATTGAAAAATAAAAAGTATAATCAATACCTGCAATCCTACCTCTTAGTTTGTCAGGAGTGAGTATTTGCAATCCATACGAAGAAAATGCCCATTGCGCTCCACCACCGCAGTGTGCAATTATTAATAAAAACACAGTTAGATAAAGTGATGCTGAAAATGGAATCAGAAAATAAAAAATTCCCCAAATCATTATTCCGGGACCAATTGTTGATAAAAGTTTTCCATCGCTTGATCCATAAAAATATCGAAATAGTAATGGTCCTACAAATGCTCCAACACCCCGTGCTCCCCACATTAAACCAGAACCGTAATCTCCAGTTGAGTAAACATCAACTGATAGAATAGTAAATAAAGCAAGCAGTCCTGCTGCAGAAATTCCAAATGTTCCTTTTGTAATAACAAGATAAAGAACATTTTTGTTATTTCTTGCAAAATTTAAACCATCAGATAATTTAGTATTTTCAAAAGTTGTTTCTTTGTTTCTGTCTTCACTTAAATTTGTTTTTATTAAAAATATTAAAAAAGCAGATATAACAAACGATAAAAAATTAATTGTAAATAACTGATTTCTAGTAAGTATTGATGATAGTAGACCACCAAGTCCAGCACCTAAACCAGCAGCTATTCCCCAAGTAGAAAAAAATAGTACATTTGCTTCAGGTAGTAATTCTCTTTTTACTATATTTGGCAATGCAGCATCTGAAGTTGGCATATAAGCTACATTCACTAATAGCAACATAAAGTAAGATGAGAGTATATAGAATACATTTTCTGTGCTGACAGCATACATTACTAATAAAACTGCTAAAGCACTTAAAAATTCAGATATTGTTAAAATTACTCGTCTATCATATTTGTCTGCTAGATAACCACCAAAACTAGAAAAAAGCACCATTGGAGCACTTTGAACTATTAATACTGTCGAAGTTAACAAAGCATTATTTGTTAACTCATAAACTATGCCTAACAAAGGAACAACTAAAAACCAATCACCAGAAAAAGTTATCAATTTTGCATAAAATAATTTTTGGAAATCTCTATTTTTTGTAAGTAGGTATGTATATTTATCTAAATTTTGCATCAGTCTTATCACTGTAACTGAAAATTAAAATAAGATGTATACTTAACATAATTATGAAAACAATATTAATAACTGGTGGCAGTAGGGGAATAGGCTTAGCAATCGCTGAAAAGTATTTAAAAACAGAAGAATACAATGTAGTTGTTACTGGCAGGAAAGAACAGACACTAGAAGAATTATCAAAAGAAGTAGATAATAAAAACTTTCATACTATCGCAGCTAAAGCAGATGATGAAGAAGCCGCAGATAATACTTGTAAAGATGTTAATGAAAAATTTGGAAGCTTAGATATATTAGTTAATAATGCTGGAACTAATCCAGCTGGCGGAGCACTGATGGATGTAGATATTGGTGCTGTACAGAAAACCTGGGACGTTAATTTAATGGGACCACTTTTATGGTCTAGAGCAGCTTACAAAAACGAATTAAGTACAGCAATAATGAATATTTGCTCAGTAGGAGGTATTGCACCTTCTCAACTAATGGGAGCATATAATGTTTCTAAAGCTGCATTAATTTACTTAACTAAACAACTTGCATACGAGCTTGCACCAGAAATTAGAGTAAACGGTGTTGCTCCAGCAATTGTGAAAACTAAATTATCTCAGCTTCTATGGGAAAATGAAGAATTTGCAAAAAATCTACACTTATTAAAAAAATTAGGTGAGCCTGAAGATATTGCAAATGCTGTATATTACATGTGCTCAGACGATGCTGGTTGGGTTACTGGTGAAGTCTTAACTATTGATGGAGGTTTCTTATTGAGTGGAAACTCAATGATTTAATCTTTCCAAACGCTTAAACATAATTCATCATCAAAGTGTCTTTCAATTCCTTTTCCCCAAAATGTTGGTTCTGTAATAACAGCTTCTATTAGCCAAATCTTTGTACCTTCATCTAGATGCCCACCAAAAGCTTTACCATTCTTATCAGCTACAGTCATATGAACATGAACAAAAGGTTCATCATCAAGTATAGAAATATTACCTAAACCATTTAGTACTTCGTGACCCCCATCAAATGTATGCTTATCATATTTTTTATTTTCCTGATTCATATACATTACATTTACATTTTGAACAGCTCCAATAAATCGAATTTCTGCTGTTTTTATTTTATTTTTTTTGGCATAGTCTGTTAGTGACTCTAGTAACAGTTGGTCCTTTTCAAATTTTATATAGTGTACTTTATGCACCCAATTGAATATTTTTTTATACATTTTGTTATTTTATCTTTTTTATTAACTGTTCAACACTTCTCTGGTCGATTCTTTTTGACACATCATGGTCTACCTTAAAACTCGTACCTATTATCAAAATATCTGCTAAATCAACGTATTGTTCTATGTTTTCTTCATTAACTCCTGAACCAATAGCTAGTTTTCCTTGAGGTACTATATCTCTAACTTTATTTAAATCTTCAATATTTATTTCATGCCCAGTGCCATCACCAGTGACGATTACAACATCTGCACCAGCTCTATGTATTAGTTCTTCAGTATGATTTTCAATTTTTGAACCTTCTGGTGGTACAGCATGCTTTACAAATACATCTGCATATATTTCAATTTCTTTATTTAACGAATTTTTAAATTGTGCAATTTCATGAGCTTTTCCTTCAATCATTCCTTGATCTGTGTACATCATTACATTATTTAATACATTAATTCTTACAAAATCTGCTTTAGTTGCTTCAGCTATAGATAATGCTGCTATTCCGTCATTCCTTAGAACATTTATTCCAACTTTTATATCTCGATCGTATTCAAGGTTTTCAACTACAGTTGTAAAACTTGCTAGCGTTCTTTTAGAAATATCATCCTTTACAAATGGAGTGTCACCAAAATTTTCAATAATAATTCCATCAATACCACCAAATATTAAATTATTAACATCTTCTTGAGCAGATTCAATTATCTCATCTAATGATAAATAATTACCAGAAGATCCTGGCAGCGGTTTTAAATGAACAACTCCGTATACAATCATTATTTATATTTTTACGTGATTAAAGTTAATAAACTTTTTAGCAAAGTCGCCTTCAGCTGAAAGTGTTGGTTTGAAGCCTTTATCAGTTCTTCCTGTAATTATTCGACACCAATCACTTGCATTTCCTTTTACACTATTTTCTGATTTTTCATTACCAAATTGCCAAGCTTTATATTCAGGTCCAATTAATTCAACTCTTAAATCTTGAAATTTAGTTTTATTTTCTTTACTTACATTTTCTGCATTTAGCCAACCATATAAAGCAACATGTTCAATTCTTATTGTGTCTTCATAATCTTTCTTCATAGAAGCGTAGATATCAAGACCATGTGCCCATGTTTCTGCTAATTTAGATGAGGCAAATGTTAGGTAATCTATTTCTTTATGCCACCAGTTGATTTTTCTTCCTGGTGTTGCATCAGCTAACGTTTCAACCACTTTTGCTCTTGAAAGTCTCCACCATTCAATTACATCTTGTGGTCTCATATCTTTACCTTTTTCAAGGCAACTGTTTTCAAATTTTTCTAGCCCTTTTGGCCCTTTGTAAATAGAAAAGTCAGTACCTTTTTTCTTCAATGCATTGAACGCTAAATCTTCTAATCCAGCAAGATAACTAACATGATTAGTAATTGTCCAATTTTTAAAACTTGTTTTAGTACCCCAATTACGAACTGGAATACTTTGTAAATATTGATCTAGTAATTGTTGTTCCGCTACTAGATTACTTAGAATTTCTTTCACTATATAAGTCTAATTGTGAAACAACTTTAAAAAAAGAGGAAGATTAAATAAAAGTGCTATGAAAGTAACCAATATTAATTAAAATCTACATATGAAGAAATTAATAAAATTAATAATTTACTTAGTTTTTATTAGATTTGTTGTTTCATTATTTAATGAAAATTCTTCTATAAAAGAACAGATAGACAAACTAAAAGAAGAAATCACTAATTTAGAAATAAGTGATTTAGATCAAAAAATAAAAGATTTTCAAAATAAAATAGATGGTTTTAAAGATAAAAATCAAGAATCCTAAGGATATCTTATTTGGCGTTTACTAGGTAAATCATTTCATATTTGGCCAACTTGGTTAATTAAGTTTGTAACTTTTATTCACACAAAATTAATAAAATTCAATCATACAAAAATAGGTACGTTGATCTTAGGTGGAAATATTTTATTGTTAGAAACAAAAGGGAGACAAACTAGGAAAATAAGAAAAGTACCACTTACTTATGCAGAGATTGATAACGGATTCCTAGTAGCTGCTTCCTATGGTGGAAGAGATAAAACACCGAATTGGTTTTACAATTTAGAAAATAGTAATACATTCGTTACTGTAGATAAAGATAGGTTAAAAGTAAGACATGAAATTGTACAAGATAATGAATTAGAGTACTTCTGGAATAAATTAATTGATATATACCCAACATTTAATATTTACAAACAAAGAACTAGCCGAAAGATTCCACTAGTAAAACTGCTTAAAGTTTAGGTTTTAAGCTAGGACCAGATCTAACTACTGTATTCCACAATGTATTGTAGTGATCTATGTCATCAGCATCTACGTGGGGTAGTACAAAGTTTTTCCATGCTTCAAACAAAGGATCAGATGAATTTTTATATATATCTAAACCTACTGGTATTCTTTCAACTATTGTTCTTAAACTCATAGGAGTTTCTATATTGATACTTATATCATCAGACATAAATGAATTATTAATTTCAATAGCAAGTTTGATTATTAAATCACTGAATTCTGATTGTAAGTTCGGATATCTTTTTTTAAATATTAATTGTAGTTGATCTTTATCAGGAAATGGTTTATCCCATATAACCCATCTATCGGCAAATGCTTTATTTAAAGTTTGTGTACCTGAGTAGTCTCTTAAGCTAGTTGGATTCATTGTGCCGAAAATATAACAGTCGTCTCTTAGTGATATTACCTCGCCGTGTGGTAGTTCTAGTTTTTTATGTCTATCAAGTAAAGAATGCAAGGCAAACAATACTTCAGGTCCTGCTGCATTTAATTCAGACAAATTAACAATTGCAGGACCCCTCAAAGCTCTTGTTAGCTCACCATCTTGCCATTTACTTTCTGTTCCACCTTTACCATCACCGTATAGTTGAACTGAACCAAGCAATGTAACGTCTCTAACTTCGCCAGATAATGGAATCCTGTAATAGGGATATTTTAATTTAGCTGCAAATTGTTCTATATCATGATCTTTTCCTGTTCCCATATGGCCTTTTAATGCAACATGGATAGGAATTTCATTTTTAAAAGATATGTTTTTTGAATTTATTAATTGCGCTAATTTGAATTGAATGCCAAGATCTACATAGTTTTTATCTACATTAGGAATTCTTTCAGCCCTTCCTTCGTAGTCTTCAATTGATTTAGATAGTTTGCATTCATCTAGTTCAACTGTTTCGTTATTTATAGGATTTGTAAATTCTTTTTTTACCATTACGCAGCACCAATATTTTCTTTCATGTTCTTAATAAGTATATCTTTTGTGATGTTTACAATCGAATATATTAACTCTTCTGGTTTAAATATTTGTGTGTGATTTATATATTCTTTCCATGTACCTCTTTCTCCAATTCCAATTCCAACAACATCGATATTATTTTTAGTTGCATAGTTAATAGAATTTTTTAAATCATTCAAAGAACCCCTTGTCATTCCATCTGAAAGTACAACAAGCATTTTTGAGTTAGAGGGATGAGTTAGTAGTCTTTTAGTAGCATACATAATATTTCTTTCATCAACGTTTGTACTTCTTTCAAACATGCTGATTGGAGGTATATCATTTTTAATATCTATATTATCTATCGAATCTCTTAACTTTCTTGAGAAATCAACCAGACCAATAAATTTTTCATAGTTATCTTTCCAGTTGTCTTTAAAATCTTTAACAAAGTAATGATTCGTAGTATTGAAATAGTTTTCGGCATTTGAACCATAATTTGTATTTAGCATTGAAGATACAGACATTTTTCTAGACAGATAGTTTGTTTCAGTCTCATTTTCATCTGAAACGAAGCCTCTATTAAAAATTGCTAATTCAAAGTCAATATTTAATTCATGACAAATTTGTGCTAAATAACTAGCTCCAATTAAACCAGCAGACAATGACCAGGGATAAAAATCACCTTTCTTTTTTTCTAACATGGAACCGCTTCCGTCAATAAGAAGTGAAACAGCATATGATTTATTTGATAATCTTTGTTTCTGCTCAAACATTCTTTCGTATCTTCCTGAAGCTAACATAAGTGGAACATGTGGAGAAAGATCTCCTTGATCATATCCACTTATTCTTTGTCTTTTTTGATTATGAATAAAATAAGGTTTAATTTTATTTGTTACTTTAAATACTGGTAAGTTCCACTCTTCTAAAAGATTATTATAAGTTAAAGAACCTGAGCTATATAGGGAATCAAAATTATTAGGTAATTTAGTAGACACTAGTTTAGAAACTTTGCCATCAGGAAGATAAATTGTTTCGGAAGCACCAACTTTAGTAATATGATCATCCATTAGATTTTCCTTATTGTTATCCTTCTTTCCATCTTTATCACCAATAAATTTTTCTAAAGCATTTCCTGTGGTTATATTCACGGAAGAGGGGATAAGTGTTTTGTTTAGATCATTAATGATTGTATCTTCCATAGATTCTACAATTTCTCTTTTTTCACCTAAAGAATATTTATCAAGATCAGGTAATAGGTTGTATCTTTTGCAAATATCGATTATTTCTATAGTACTTTCTATAACATCATTAATAAATATATCTTCAGAGTTTAAATTGTTAACTATAGGCAGTGACTCATCTAGAGCTTTTTTAATATTCGACTTATACTTAGACAAATCAATCTCTATATAGTTTGTTATTTTATGAAAAAGCAATGTAAGGAATAAATTAAATTCCTTTAATGATATTATTTTGGATTCTTTTTCAAAATAAATTTCTTTAAGTATGCTAAACAAACCATCAAATTTGTTAACAAAATTTTTCTCTTCAAGTGAGTGAATTATTATTTCAAAAACATATTGACCAAAAGGACCTGACAGTACTTCTAATACATCTTCAATGTCTTTTAATCCTTCTATTTCGTCATTAAAATTCTTAAAATCTATATCAGGATCAATTTTATATTCGTTTATTGAATGTATTGATTCATGAACTACAGTACCAATCAAAACATCTTTTTTATTTATATTTGAATTTTCTATTGAGTTAACAAGAATTGTTGGATTTATAGTTACTTCATTAGAATTTTCACTAGAAGATTTACCTAATCTTAAAATTAAATCCTTATTGTTGTTTTCTGACTGTAAGAGTCTTGTAATAGCAGGTTTTATTTTTTCAAATTCTAAAATTACTTCAGACTCAATATTATTCTTTGTAGACTTCATTATTTATAACATTATCATTAAAGACTGAACATGTTAGATATAAATAGAAATTAATAATGATTGATAATATAAAAAAAATTGCAATATCTGGTGGTAATGGAAAAATGGGCAAACTTCTATCAGAACATATTAAAGGTAAAGATTCTTTTGAAGTTTCTGGTATTTATGATCCTATTTCAAATAGTAAAGAATATAAAAACTTTAAGGATTATAAAGAAATAAAAGCAGATTTTCTTTTTGAATTTGCACCATCAAACAAAATTAATGAAAATATAGAAATTTTATGCAACGAACAGGTAAATTTCGGAATAATAATTGGATCATCAGGTATCTCAGAAGAAAGTATAGAAAAGCTAAAAGTTTTGGGGGAGAGATTGTTAGTTATTGTTATTCCAAATTTTTCAATCGGAGCAAGCTATCAAAAACTTATGTCAGTAATTCTATCTGATGTATTTGTAAATAAAGATATTATTGAGAAACATCATTCTCAAAAAAAAGATGCTCCTTCTGGTACAGCAATTGATTTAGCTAATAGTATAAATTCAATAAATAATGAAATTAATGAACTAGAGTCTGAAAACATAATAAATGTGATTAATAATATAAAAATAGAATCAATAAGATCGGATGAATTTTTAGCTGAACAAACTGTAAGCATGTCTAATGAATATGAAATATTTAATACAGAGCATATAGTTAATGATAGAAAAGCATATCTGTCTGGAATTAATTTAGTTTTAGATTCTCTTGAAGATTTAGAAGGATATTATTTTGGCTTGGAGAGCATATTAAAGAACAGGTTTAAAATATAAATATGGTTGAATTTGGTAAACTAATAACCGCAGCAATAACTCCATTTGATAAAAATGGTGTAATCAATACAGATACTTTATGGAGGTTGTGCAGGAAATTAATTCATGATAAATCTGAATCATTAGTTCTGACTGGTACAACTGCAGAATCACCAAATCTAACTAAAGAAGATAGAGAAATAATTTACTCAACAGCAAATGACTCTGTAGGGGATAAAGCAAAATTAATTGCAGGAACAGGTACTTACTCAACTAAAGAATCTATTGAATATACGAAATTAGCAGAGGATTTAGGAATGGATGGCATAATGATAGTCACTCCTTATTATTCAAAACCATCACAATATGGAATATTAAAACATTTTGAAGCAATAAGTAACACTACAAATCTACCAATTATGGCTTACAATATTCCAGGTAGAACGGGCACGCTTATTGAACTAGATACTTTAGAAAAATTAGTGAATGATATCTCTATACATTCAATTAAAGATGCAGTAGGCGACTTAAAATTTTCTAAAGATCAGATTGATTTAATTGGTGATAAAGTAAAAATTTACTCAGGAGACGATGCATTAACCTTTGATTTTGTTAAAAATGGTGCAGTAGGTGTTGTATCAGTTGCATCACATATAGTTGGTAATGAAATATCTCAAATGATTAGCCTTATTCAGTCAGGCGATATTGATCAAGCAGAAGAAATTAATACTTCATTACAAGAATTCTTTTCATTAATATTTGAAGAACCCAGCCCTGGTCCAATCAAGGATATTTTATCTCAAACCTGGGAGGATGTAGGAATGCCTTTATTGCCGATTACATCTATAAGTGATGATTTAAGCTTGAAATTACTGGATAATTATAAAAAAATACAATAAATAATAGCTTTTTTCTTCTAAAAGTATGATATAATGTATTCGTGGCTGTGAAGACATCCACTCGCAAAAGGGTAAATGGGCGTAAGCGGGTGTCTAAACAAAACAATTTAATAAAAGTTAACAAGGGCTTTAAAACACTTAACTCAAGTATTAAAACTCTTTTATCTAATTTTCTTGGTTCCCATCAAACTCTTGCTATATTTATGTTCGCATTGGGGATATTCGTAGGCTTATCTTCATTTGGTAAGGGAGGGCCAATTGGAGAATTGTTACATGGCCTTCTTACATGGGCTTTTGGTTATGCTACCTATTCACTTCCTTTACTTCTTTTTTATGGCTCAGCAATATTAATTAGAGATAAAGAAGTAATTAAGTCTCAAAATGTTTTTACTGGCACTATTTACGTTCAAATATGCTCAGCTTCATTATTTCATTTTTATATTCATTCTGAACCATTATCAATAAGTGTTGGGAGCAACATATTACAGAAATCAGGTGGTTTCGTATCAGCATTTATAGTTTATCCACTTAATAATATGCTTGATCAACAAATGACCCATGCCGTCTTGTTAATAGGTTTAATTATCTCAGTCTTAAAAATGACAGATATTGACTTAAAAGATTTAATTGGCGGAGGTCAAGCCATAATAATTTATATTTATAAATTTATATTTGCATTTTTTAAAGCTAGAAGGGAAGTTTCAAAAGTTAATTTTGATAATATTCTTGAAGTTAATGAAAATGATAATACAGATGAAGAAGAAGATATAAACAGTAATGTTCTTAAACTAAAAACAAAAAAAATTACTAAAAAGAAAGATGAATCATTAGAAAATACATTAAGTAGTAAAAAAGAAGTCAAGAAATACAATAATATTCAAAAAAACAAAAATAAATATGTTTTACCACCGCTTAAGTTGCTTAAGAGTGGTTCGTCAGTTTCAACTTCTAAAAAACTACTTCAACAAACTGCAACAGACTTAACAAACCTACTTAAAGAGCATGGAGTTGAAGCTGAACTTACAAATATCGTTCCAGGACCTACTGTAACTAGATATGAAGTTGAACTAGCTCCTGGTGTTAAAGTTTCGAAAGTTACTTCTCTTTCTCATGATATTGCATATGCATTAGCAACGCCGGATGTAAGATTGCTTGCTCCAATACCAGGTAGAAGTGCAATAGGAATAGAAATACCTAACAGACAAAGAAAACTGGTTTCACTTGGAGATGTACTCTCATCTAGTGAAGCTAAAAAAGAAGATCATCCACTATCAGTAGCATTAGGATTGGATATTTCAGGCAAACCTAGACTTTTCAATTTATCTGAATTACCTCACGTCTTAATAGCTGGTCAAACTGGTGCTGGTAAATCATCTTGTATTAATTCAATAGTAACTTCATTATTAACAAGAACTAATCCTGACGAAGTCAAAATGGTAATGGTAGATCCAAAAAGAGTAGAACTTGGGCAGTACAATAATGTTCCACATTTGTTAACTAAAGTTATTACTAATCCAAAGAAAGCAGTAGACGCATTAACTTGGGCTGTTTCTGAAATGGANAGAAGATATGATTTNTTAGCTGANGGTNAAGTTAGAGANATCAACGGTTATCANGAAAAATNTGATGCAGGTCTTTTAGATCCNGAAAAATTTGATAGATTCCCATACATTGTTGTTTTTATAGATGAGCTTAATGATTTAATGATGGTTGCAGGNAGAGAAGTTGAATCTGCTATTGTACGTNTNGCTCAAATGGCNAGAGCNATTGGAATACANTTAGTTGTNGCAACACAAAGACCATCTGTTGANGTAATNACNGGTGTTATGAAAGCAAANATTCCATCAAGATTAGCATTTTCAGTAGCTTCAACTACTGACTCTAGAGTTATATTAGATCAATCTGGTGCTGAAAAATTAATTGGTTTGGGAGATATGTTGGTTGTAACTGCATCAAATCCAAGATTAGAAAGAATTCAAGGAGCATGGGTGACTGAAAAAGAAATCAAAGATGTCGTCTCATGGGTAAAATCTCAAAAGGATGCTGAATATAATCCTGCTGTTATAGAAGAGCAGAAAAAAATTGTAAATACTACTGATAATGATCTTGGTGAAGATGAAGAACTAATTCAAACTGCAAAAGAATTAGTAGTTCGCTCACAATTAGGTTCTACATCAATGCTACAAAGAAAACTTAGAGTTGGGTTTGCTAGAGCAGGTCGTTTAATGGATATTCTCGAAGATCAAGGAGTAGTTGGTCCTTCTGAAGGTTCTAAAGCTAGAGAGGTTTTAATCACTGTNGAAGAATTTGAAACTAGTAATCTAGCTACTTTAGAAGAAAACACATCTNTTGATGATTCTCAACCTGAAAACAGCNAAGATAAAATAACAGATGAAGATAATTGGTTTGAAGAGTAATTAATTCTTATTAACTTTACCTTGTATAATTCTTTTACGTATTGCTGCTGAAATAGTATCTACTGTTAAAACTAAAAGTATTGTTGTTACTAATACAGTTCCTGCTCTTGGAAAATCTCTAAATCTTAATTGNTTTATAAGCTCAGCGCCTACTCCTCCTGCTCCTACAACACCTAAAACTGCNGATGCACGTAAATTAATTTCAAATCTATATAACCAATAAGATGTAATTGTTGGNATTACTTGTGGTATAACACCAAAAGTTAATTCATTTAATTTAGAACCACCAGAAGCCTTTATTGCTTCTAAAGGTCCTTCATCAATACCTTCAATTACTTCAGAAGATAATTTACCTAAAGTCCCAATAGAGTGAACCCCTACAGCTAACGTACCTGTTAAAGGCCCTAATCCAGTTATTGGTAAAAAGACAAAAGCTAAAATCAATTCTGGAAATGCTCTAACTGCATTTAATACTTGTTTCGTAAAACGTGAGATAACACCATTTGATGTATTGTTNGCAGCAAGGAATGATATAGGAAAACTGAAAAAAGCACCTATCACTGTACCCGCCCATGCTATAAATAAAGATTCCCAAACTTTAGGAATAATTCTATCTAAAGCCTCATCGCTTAAATCTAAAGGAAACATTGCACCAACTAAAATGCNAATTTGTCTAGGTGCATCAAGTATTCTTTCAAGGGTAATTTCAAGTCCAGATGCTGACCAAATAGACGAAATTACAATTAAAAAAGTTATACCGAATTTAAAAGCATTGTGTTGCCAAGGCTGTGATGGAATCTTCATAATATTTTTCTTCTCAACCAAACACTAAATTGTTCAATACCAATTACAACAACAAGTATTAAAACTACAATTGGAGAAATCCTATCAAATCTTAAAAATATTCTTTGAGTTTCTATAATCCTACCAACACCACCAGCACCAACTAAACCTAGNATTACACTAGCTCGAATACATAATTCAAAAATATATAAAAAATATGCTGTGAAATTNGGTAAAACTTGAGGTAATGCTGATGTAAATATTGCTTGATTATGTGAACTTCCAGTTGCTTTTGCAGCTTCCATCGGTCCAGGATCAATACTATCTATTGTTTCTGAAAGTAGTTTCCCCATAATAGCTAATGAGAACATAATTAAAGCTAAAACTCCTGCAAACGGACCCAAACCAACTGCCACTGTAAACATCATTGCCCAAAACAAATCNGGAATAGTTCTTACTAAATTTAAAAAGGATTTATAGAGAAAATAAGAATATGAATTTTTATTAGTTGCTCTTGAAGCATAAAAAGATAAAGGTAATGCAATAAAACAACCAAGAATACTAGCTAATATAGCTATTTGAATTGTTTCAACTAATGCAGCCGAAGCATTTTCAATTGCCCAACTCCATTTAGGATTAAAAAGTGGATCAGTAACAATATATCTGTTTTGTAAATTTGTTCTAAAATCTTCTAAATTAAATCCTATTTGAAAAAAAGAATAAAGTGAAAAAAGAATAGCAAAAGGTATACCTACAATTGTTAAAACTGAAGGTAGTGGTTTTTTAGGTAAATCAATCATCTTCACCAATTAAATCAGATGATTTTATNGATCTTCCGTAAATATTTTCAAAATCTTTATCAGAAACATCTGAAACCTTACCATCATAAACTAACTCACCATCTCTTAGGCCTATAAGGCGATCACCAAATTCTTTTGCTAAATCTAAAAAGTGCAAGTTTACAATTGTTGTTATACCTAACTCTGTATTAATTTTTTTAAGATAACTCATAACAACTCTTGATGTGATTGGATCTAAAGATGCTACAGGTTCATCTGCTAGCATAACTTTTGGTTTTTGTGATAAAGCCCTAGCTATACCAACTCGTTGTTGCTGTCCACCTGATAAATTTGATGCTCTTACATAGGCTTTTTCAAGTATTTCAACTTGATTAAGTGCTTCAAAAGCTAATTGTTTTTGGTCTTTAGGCCATAATCCAAATATTGATCTTATAGTAGAAATCTGACTAAGTCTTCCTGTTAATACATTTTTTAAAACNGTAGATCTATTAACTAAATTAAATGTTTGAAATATCATACCGATATCAGATCTTATATTTTTTAATTCTTTTTTAGATGCTGTTGTGACATTTTTAGAATCTACATATACATTACCCTTAGTAGGTTTAACAAGGTTATTTGTAGCTCTTAATAGTGTAGATTTTCCAGCTCCAGACAGTCCAACAATAATTAAAAAATCACCTTCATTTATTTCAAGGTTTATATCTTTTAAAGCTTCAACACCACCAGGGTATGTCACACTTAAATTTTCAAATTTTATCATAAAACAAAAAAATAACCGGATTGAATTTAATCAATCCGGTTATTTACAAAATTACTCGTCGTACAATCCGAATTCTTCAGCTGCTTGTTTAACAACATCAAATTCAGAGTTAACCGCAGGAACTAGACCAGTCCATCCGTAGATTTCGTCCATTACTGCAGCGCCTTCATCAGTTGAAATATATTCACTGAGAATTGTATAGATTTTTTCCTTCATATCAGCAGGCAAGTCAGATCTCACTGCAACTACATCATTTGGAATTTCTTCTGTAATTGCAAAAGCTATGACTTTTTCACCAACATCTGGATTTGTCTTTCTCAAAGTTCTTCTTGCGTCATCATAAGTAACACCAAACTTGGCATCACCATTGTATAATCCGGAGATTACGCCATCATGAGATCCCGCATATCTTTGAACTATGTCGCTTGTATAGCTTATACCAGCATTTTTTAACTGCAATGAAGGGTATAAGTATCCAGAAGTAGAACCTTCTTCAACAAATAATACTTCTTCACCAATCATTACTGATAAATCAGCTTCACATGCATATCCTGGACTAACAGTTACTTCTGCTCCATCAATTGTTCTGACTTCAGGAATCATACCATCATCACCAAAGCCCCAACCTACTTGTAAAGCTTTTACATCTGGTGGCATTGTTGTTGAACCTTCAACTAAAGTTGGAACACCATCAATATTTTCAAATGCACCAATTACAGGAGCTGAGCTACAAACGCTTGCGTCTGTAGTCCAAAAAGTTCCATGATATGAACCTGATCCATATCTTACAACTTTAGCTATTGCTTCCATACGAGTTGGAAAAGCATTAAGCGCATTTACATAACCTAATGTATTAAAAGCACCAACGTCTGCTTGACCTGAACCCATTGCGACTAACAAACCGGAATAATCGCTTGTTACAAATCCTTCTACTTCAATACCCAAACCTTCTGATAAAACTGTCATTAAAGGCTGAATATTGTCTTGAAGGTCTGTTTGTTCTGCACTTGGAACAAAACCGAAAATAATTTTATCTAGAACAGGCGCAGTAGTAGTAGCTGGCTTATCTAGTGTTTCGACTTCTTCGACAACTGCAGGTTCTTCTACAACTTCTTCTTCAGCTGCTCCACCACATGCGGTAAGCACCAAAGTTAAAGAAAGTAGAATAAGAAATGATTTTTTCACATTTTCCTCCGCTTAGTTATAACCTCATATTACTTATTTCATCTTTAAAGTGTTTGTAATTGGGTAAATTATTAAAAACCGTTTACGGGGATATAGCCGTATTCTCTATAAACAACTTCTCCATTTTGATCTAAGATTATTGTTAGCGGTTGACCTATTACTTTATATTTATCTCTTATTTCTTTTGTTGATAGTCCAATTTTTAAAATCCCATTTAGATTATTTTTTACCCATGAATTTGTAGAAACTAAATCACTATGAGCTAAAGCTAAAACGTCATATTCTTCAATAAGTTTGTCTATATTATCTTCTAAGACAGGCAACTCCTGTCTGCATGTTCCTCAGTAGTCCGCCCAAAAAATAATTATTGTATTTTTATTAGTTAGATTTTCATTAACAAATTCTCCATCTAAATTTTGATACGTTAATTCTTTAATAGGAACAGTAGTCATCTCACTACTTGAACTAGATGTACAAGATACTAATAATATAAATATCAAAACAATTTTTTTCATAGGTAATCCTTAATAATATTACACGCTAACATTGCTAATCTAAAATTATGAAAATTGGATTGTTGACAGTAGGAACTGAAATATTATTAGGAGATACACTTAATACAAACTTATCCAGTTTAGGAAATATTTTATANAATTCTGGCTTTACTCTTAGTACAGAATTAACAGTTTCTGATGATGAAGCAGAGATTACAGATGGATTTAAATATTTAGAAAGTAGAANTGATGTAATTATTATNTGCGGAGGCTTAGGGCCTACTGAAGATGATATAACAAAAGAAGTAATTGCAAAATATTTAAATTTAGAATTAATTCTTGATAATAAACATGTATCTTGGATGGAAGAAAGATGGAAGTCTAGAGGTTTAATTATGCCTGATACAAACATTAAGCAGGCATTAGTGCCAGATGGGTTTAAAAAATTAATTAACACCAAAGGAACTGCACCAGGATTACATTTAGATGCAAATAATAAGAATGTATTTATCCTACCTGGACCACCAAATGAATTTATCCCGTTAGTTAGAGATGAGGTTGTGCCATTTTTAGAAAAAACGTACAAAGAGAACAAAAAAGATTACAAATTTATATTATTTTATAATCAAGCAGAATCCCATTTAGCTAGTGAAATAAATAAATTTAAACCTAAAGATATCGATCTGGCTTATTTAGCGAGCAAAGGCATTATTAAATTAAGATATGATAAAAATTCAATATCAAAGAAAGATTATGAACAGTTTCTAAATGATATAAAAGATAGTTTTAATGATGACATCTTAGCTTTTGAGAATGTCGAAATTTCTTCAATATTATTTGAATTATTAAAGTCTAATAGTTTGACAATTACTACTGTCGAAAGCATTACAGGAGGTTTAATAGCATCTAAGTTAACTCACAATTCAGGAATAAGTAATAATTTTATTTCTGGTGATATAGTGTATACATCTTTAGCTAAATCAAAACTATTAAATGTCGATCTAGATACCGATGATTGGGAAGAACTTAGTATTGAGCTTTGCATTGCATCTTTAAAAAAATATGATTCGAATATATCAATGTCCATATTGGGGGAGGCAGGTCCAATAACAAGTAGTCAATATCCAGTAGGAAAAATATTTATTGCTATATCTAATAATGATAAGACTCAAGTTACAGAACATAAATTAAATGGAAATAGAGCTGAAATAATTGAAAGAGCTTCAAATAAAGCTATATGGGAACTTATTAAATTTATTAAATCCTTGTATTAGAACATATGTTCTAGTAAAATATGTCATATAAAGATGTTTTAATTAAAGTTAATTAATCTATAAATAGGAGATAAAAATGGATAAAGACAGGGCAAAAAAACTAGATACAGTTTTTGACCAAATAGAAAAGCAATTCGGAGAAGGTTCCTTGATGAAACTTGGAACTGATAATGTAAAAAAGGTTCCTGCAATATCNACAGGTGCTTTATCGATAGACTTAGCTTTAGGNATAGGTGGAATACCTAAAGGAAGAGTAGTTGAAATATATGGTCCNGAAAGCTCAGGTAAAACTACNCTTTCACTACATGTAGCTGCTGAAGCTCAAAAAGCTGGTGGAGTAGCAGCATTTATNGATGCTGAGCATGCATTAGATCCTGTATACGCGGCAGCTCTCGGTGTTGACATTGATGAATTATTGGTATCNCAACCTGACACTGGAGAGCAAGCACTTGAAATAGCTGATATGCTCATTGANTCTGGTGGAGTTGATATTGTAATAATAGACTCAGTTGCNGCANTGGTACCAAAAGCAGAAATTGATGGTGAAATGGGTCAATCTCACGTTGGTATACAAGCTAGGCTTATGTCTCAAGCATTAAGAAAGTTAACNGGATCAATAAATAAAACACAAACCACAGTTATTTTCATTAATCAAATAAGAGAAAAAATTGGAGTTATGTGGGGTTCNCCTGAAACAACAAGTGGNGGTAGAGCTTTGAAATTCTATGCTTCNGTAAGAATAGACATAAGAAGAATAGAAACTTTAAAAGTAGGTGCTGAAATGATAGGCAATAGAATAAGAGCAAAAATAGTTAAAAACAAAGTTGCACCTCCATTTAGAGAAGCTGAATTTGATATCATGTTTGGTAAAGGCATTTCGAGAGAAGGAAGTCTTTTAGATGTTGGAGTTGAACACGGAATTGTAAGAAAAGGTGGAGCTTGGTTCACATATGATGAAGTTCAACTTGGCCAAGGCAAGGAGAATTCTAAAAATTATCTACGAGAAAATCCTGATCTTGCATTACAACTAGAAAATGATGTTTATAAAGCAGTTGGAATGGTAGATGTCGAAGAAGAAATAACAAAAGAAGATATTGTAGATGAAGACTCCAAGGAAAAAAAAGAAACTAATAAGAAAAAGTAGTATTTATTTAATTAAAAGTTTCATATAATTTAAATGTGAAAACAACTTTAGAAATTAATAGAAGAAAAACCTTTAAACCATCACGTAATGGTTTAAAGTACTTTGTTAAAACTTTCGGATGTCAAATGAATGAGCATGACTCGGAACGTATAGCAGGTTTGTTTGAACAAGATGGCATGATAAAAGCTAATTCAATTGATGATAGTGATATATTATTTGTTAATACCTGTACGATACGTGAAAACGCAGATGATAAACTATACGGAACTCTAGGACAGCTTAAAGTATGGAAAAATAACAGTTCAAATAGGAAATTATTAGTTGGAGGATGTGCAGCTCAAAAAGATAAAGAACTTGTAAGAAACAAAGCTCCGTGGGTAGATGTTGTAATTGGTACACATAACCTTACTGATGTTGTTCATTTATTAAATCAATCCGAAGATTGGGGTCCTATTACCGAAGTAAAAGACAATTTAGAAACTTTACCTACTGAAGCACCATCAATACGAGAATCTGAAGTTTCAGCTTTAGTTACTATACAAATTGGTTGTGATAACTCGTGTACATTCTGTATTGTACCAAGTGTTAGAGGTCCTGAGATTAGTAGAAGGCCATCAGATATATTAAATGAAGTAAATAATCTCGTTGAATCTGGAGTTAAAGAAGTTACATTACTCGGACAGAATGTTAATTCTTATGGTAGAGATTTAAAAATTAATGGTAAGTCAAAGCCTTATTTTTCAGAATTACTTCATATTTTAAATGATGTGAAAGATTTAAAACGTATACGCTTTACTTCTCCACATCCAAAAGATTTTAAAGAGGTAACTTTAAATTCTGTTAATATTTTAGATAAAGTTACGAATCAAATTCATATACCTCTACAAAGCGGTAGCAATACTATATTACGTAAAATGCAACGAGGATATAATCAACAGAAGTTTTTACAAAAAGTAGATTTAGCTAAGAATACAATAAAAGATGTTTCTTTAACTACTGATGTTATTGTTGGTTTTCCTGGAGAAACTGAACAAGATTTTGAAGAGACTCTCTCTGTTCTTAGATACTCAAAATTTGATGCTGTATACATGTTTCAGTTTTCCTCAAGACCTGGTACAAAAGCGTCCGAATATGAAGATGATTTTATTAAAAAAGAAGTTATTAATGAAAGATTCATGAGACTTAAAGATATGCAAACTGAAATTAGTCATGATAGATATAAGCGATTTGTAGGAACAAAGCAGACATTACTTGTTGAGAATTATTCAAAAAAAACAAATGATTTTATGACCGGAAAAATTGAAGGTGGTCATACTACTCATATTTCATCCAAAAATATAAAGATTGGGGATTACGTTAAAGTTTTAATAACTGAAGCTAGTCCATTTGCTTTAAAATCTGAATTAATCTAAATTGCTATATTTTCTAACTGGTACGACTGCATCAGGTAAATCTACTTTGGCTCATAAGATAGCAATAGAGAAAAACATTCCAATTCTTTCATTAGATTCAATGGCAGTATACAAAGGTTTGGATATATTGACTGCTAAACCAACTGATGTTATGAGATCTGAAGTTTTATATTATGGTCTTGATATTGCAGATACAGATCAAAACTTTTCAGTTGTTGACTATTTAAATTATTTAATTGATAAAAATATACCAGAATTATCTTTCGAACAAGACATACTTGTTGTTGGTGGTACAGGACTCTATTATAAATCCATTATTGATAGTTTTGAGTTTAGACCAACAGATCCGGCTATAAGAGCAGAACTAGAGCAATTAAATTATGATCAGTTATTAAAGTTTCATGAACTACATGAAATTCAATTACCTAAAACTGAATTAAATAAGCGAAGACTTATAAGAAATATTGAGGATAATATATTAGAACAAAGTAAATATATTTTTCCACCTATCAATGTTAAAAAAGGTACAGTTGGTATATTTTGGAATAATCCTAACTATAAAGAAAATATTAGAATAAGAACAAATGAAATGATTGAGCAAGGTTTAGTTTCTGAAATAAATAATATAAAGAATCCTTCTAAAACAATTCTTCAAGCTATTGGCATGAATATAGATAAAGATATAGAAGAAAACATTAATATTAAAACTATGAAACTTGCTAAAAAACAAATAACTTGGTTCAAAAAGGAACCAAGATTAAAAATGATAGAATCTGTTGATGAATCAATGATTTATGAAAGTATGATGGAGATGATTAATGAATAATCCACAATACATGTCAGGTACAGGTAACAATTTTGTTATTAGTGAATATGAAAATTCTAAAACTGATATTGAAATCATTTCAATAGTTGCTGATTCACTTTTTGATATTGATGGTGTTATTTTTGTCGAAAAAATTGATTCTTCAACAGTAAGGATGCACTATTACAATAACGATGGATCTACTGCAGAATTGTGTGTTAATGGTGTTAGGTGCGTAGCTAAATATGCTATTGATAATTCATTTGTAGATAATAATGAGTTAACAGTAATAGCTCCTATTGGCAATATAAAAACAACTGTAAGTGAAGAAAATGTATCACTAGAAGTTGCAATTCCAACATATGAAAAAAATAAAATTCTAATAGACGGTATAGAATGTATTAAATCAAATATTGGCAACCCACACTTACTTGTTGAAGTAAAAGATGTAGAAAAATTCAATTTAGAAGAATTTGTTGCACGAGTATATGAAACTAATGAATTTGAAAATGGTGTAAATGTCGAAATATATAATATGTTTGATAAAAAAATTATAAATGCACGTGTATATGAGAGAGGCGTTGGTGAAACAGATGCATGTGGATCAGGTGCTATCTGCATGTTTTATTATTTATACAATACTGATCAAGTAAATAATAATTCTTTAATTTTTTATCCTGGGGGAGAGCTTGAAATGAGTATTGAAAAAGATATCATAACGTTGAATGGTAAAGTTACATATCTCTAAATAAAGAAACTACCTTACCTATATATGATATATTTTCATCGATTTCTATATTGGAATAGTTTTTATTTGCAGGGATTAAATACCTTTTATTTGCAATAGTGTCAACATACTTAACTGTTGCTTCTGTGTTGTTAATTAAAAATGCACCAATATCTCCATCTTCTGGAACTAAAGATTTATCAATAACTACTAAATCATCATTATATAATCCAGCATCTATCATTGAGTCACCGCTAATTTTTAAAGCTATTAATTCCGTATTTATTTTATTTCCAAAATAGGGCAATTCACCTATATAATTTTCCTCTGCTATAAGTGGTTGACCAGCTGAAATTTCTCCTAGAATAGGTATTCCATATTTTGAATCAACTGTTCTACTGGTTATAGATCTAGAAATATTTTCTGATTTATTTAAAAAACCTAATTCTATAAGTTTTTTTAAGTGATATTGAACAGTACTAGTTGACTTTAAACCTACTGCTTCACAGATTTCTCTTACTGTAGGAGAGTAACCATTTCTTTTAATTGTGTTATCTATGTAGTTCAGAATTTCTTCTTGTTTTTTACTAACCATAATTATATTTTAGCACATATGTTCGATAAAATTTGTCATAGTAAATATTTATATTTAGAACATGAAAGAAAAAGTAATAGTTTTTGTTTTTGTGATGATCTTTTCTTATAGTTCAAACAATTTTTTAAACAATGTTATAAAAAATCCTTTAAAAAACACTAATTCTGTAATAAATATTGCTATTGCTGATAATTTATGGGATTATTTTTCAAGATTTAATGTAAATAATTAAATTTCATTTGGTTAAAAGACACAATAAAACTAAAATATACTATATATGGTATGTCCATTCTGTAATACAGAAGATACAGCAGTTATTGATTCAAGAAAAAATTCTGAAGGTACCTCAGTAAGAAGAAGACGCAAATGTCCTAAATGTAATTCAAGATTTACTACTTATGAAAAAACAGAAATAGAACTTATAGTAGAAAAAAGAAGCGGAAATTTAGAAGAATTCCAGATTGAAAAACTTGAAAGTGGAATAGAAAGTGCTTTTGGCGGACAAGATATAACCGAAAAACAACTTAAAACCTTAGTTGAAAATATTTATAAAGAAATTAAAGAAAAAGGAAAAAAAGTAAAAAGTAAATTTATTGGTGAAAAAGTTTTACAACACTTAAAAGAAATGAATGAAGTAGCTTATTTAAGATACGCATCAGTTTATAAAGAATTTTCAGATGTTTCTGATTTTGAGAAAGAAGTAGCAGAATTTAACTAAGGTAAAGTTTCTAAACTATTATATAAATTTGTCTTATTAATTCTAAATGTTTCCAGTCCATCATTAAAACTATTTTGTTCTATTTCTTTATTCATATTAATTGCTATTAAAAGTGCGTTTGATACATCCGTCTCATTATTCCTTAATGCAGCTATCAATCTACCGTGTAAATCTTCTGCTGATTTTAAAGTTTCCTCCATAAGGAGAGTGTGACTTTTAAATTCAGTAATTTCTGGTAATTTTTCAAAGTTTAATTTACTAGTAGCTGAAATTTCTGATAACTGATTCGATAAAAGATCAATATCTAAATCATCTGAAATATTTAGTAAATCTTCATATATTAGGATTTCAGATAATAAAATNCTATAACTTATTAATTTGTCAAGATCATTAACTAATGTAAAAACATTATTTAAATTNTTNTCNAAATTATTANTATNTTCTAAATCATCTCTGTTTGGTAGGTTTCTTTCATATTCCATAATTGTTGATTCGATTAATTGTAAGTTAGCACTTGNATTTGATACATCNTACTTNGAATAAAAAATATCAGTAGAGATAGNAATAATTTCNGGNAGTGTGTTGATAAGTTCATTCGATTCTTTNGNNANGGTTTCATAAAGATTNATTATTTCATTNTGTCTATTTCTGTTATTAACAAATATTCCAGTTGCTGAAACAATTAAAAATATTGTTANTGTAATNAAAACAGNAGGAACTACCCATTGCCTTCTACTCTCTATGTCTGTCCATATTCTTTTTATTTTAGATGTTATATTTATCGGTTCAAAAGTGTTTGTAGGAGCTTGTTCTATTAATGATTCTGTTTCTAAATCTTTTTCTAATAATGGATAGAACTCAGTATTGCTTTGTTCTTCAATTATTATTTCTTCACTTTCAATATCTGCTGTTATTAAATTATCATTTATTTCTTTTAAAATTTCTGGTGAATGAGTTATATCAGTATTTGTATCAAATCCTAAAATATCTAAAATTCTTATCTTATTTGGACTTTTAGCTTTATTTATAAAAATAAAATCTCTAATATTCATCATTGAAAGGTTAGCATTGAATAAAAATATTGATATTAATATTGTACTGCTAAATAATAACGCAAAAATTCCTTCAAAACAGCATGAATTAGACATAGGTTATGATATATTTTCATCAAATGAATTCGAACTTATTCCAAATAAAGTAACTTTTATTGAAACTGGAATATCAATACAGTTACCGGCTGGATGTGGCGGATTTATTTTACCTAGATCTGGTTTAGCTTCTAAATATAGTATTACATCAATTAATTCTCCAGGATTAATTGATCCTGGATATACAGGTGAAATAAAAGTTCCTTTAATTAACCATTCTGATGAAACTTATTATTTGAAGAATAATGAACGATTTGCTCAATTAGTTTTGATTAATGTAAACAGTGTAAATTTTAAAATTGTAGACAAATTAGATGAATCAATGAGGTCTGATAAAGGTTTTGGATCAACAGGTTAAATCTTCAATTCCAATATAAAGAATTTAACAGTAATATTAGATAATTGCGGAAGTAGCTCAGTTGGTAGAGCGCAACCTTGCCAAGGTTGAGGCCGCGGGTTCGAATCCCGTCTTCCGCTCATGGCGACGTGGCGGAGTGGCTACGCAGCGGTCTGCAAAACCGTTTACACGAGTTCGATTCTCGTCGTCGCCTCAAAGAAATGATAGCTATTACTGGATCTGGTGAGTTTTTACCTGGTATTAAAAATGCAGATAAAACATTATTTAGTTCTATTGATAATCCTTATGTTTTAAGTTTTGCAACAGCAGCAGGTAAAGAAAGTATTGAAAGACAAGAATATTGGAAAGATCTTGCAATTGATCATTTTAAGTCATTAGGTGTTCGTCATAGACATATTGAAGCAAAAAATAAAGATGAAATTGAAGATAAAGATGTAATAAATCAAATGTCTAAAGCAAATGTTGTATATTTTTCAGGTGGTAATCCTCAGCATTTAATAAATTCAATTTCAGTAAATAGTTTTATGAATGAACTATTACGAATTAATAAAATAGGAATTCTTGCTGGTTGCAGTGCTGGTGCGATGATAATGGGTGAAAAAATGATAAAAGGCACTGGTTTAAATTTTATTAAAAATTCAATTATTATTCCACACTATGGAGAAAGTTATTATTCGTGGATATCAAATACAGTAAAACTTCTCAATAAAGGAAAATATAAACTTATTTGCCTAGAAAAAAATACATACTTTACAATTAATGAATCTAAAATAAAAATAATTGGTGACAATAATATTCACATTATCTATAAAAATGAGCACAGAACATGTTCTGATGGTGACATACTAGATTTATCAATATTAGAATTATAAGAAATGTGTGGCAGATATTATTTAGAAATTTCAAAAGAAAATATGTCTTTTGTTAGCAACATTGATACATTTGAATATAAAACTAATTACAATATTTCTCCACAATCAACTGTACCCGCAATTATTAACAATGAATTAGTAAATACTACATGGGGATATTTTCCTGGTTGGCTTAAAGAGCAAGATAATCCTAGACCATTGTTTAATTCAAGATATGAAAGTTTGTTAGAAAAGAAAACTTTTACCTCAGCCTTTAGAAATAATAGATGTTTAATTCCACTTTCTGGTTGGTACGAATGGAGAACTGAAAATGATTTGCGGCAACCTTATTTTTTCTACAATAAAGAGAATCTACAGATATTTACCGCAGGCCTTTTTTGGAGAAGGTCTAATGGAGATATTGAAACTTCAATAATTACTAGAGAAGCTGTTCCGCCACTTGATACTATTCATAACAGATCTCCATTAATTCTCAATACTTCTCAAATTGAAAGTTGGTTATCTGATAAAGAAGTAGATTTAATATACGATGACATAAAAAATGTTAATTATGAAGATATCTTATTCCATAAAGTCGATACAGCAGTAAATAATACAAAAAATATAAATGCTTCCTTAATTAACAAATATGAGGAAGTTCCATTTTAATGAATTCTCAGTCACCTATTTATTCTTTAAAATTTACAATTGCTTGGATATTTATTTATGTTCTACTAATAATTGGATTATTTCAAATATTAAATATATTTATTTCTATTTATTTAGGTTTATGGATACTTAATTTATTAATAGAAATAGTTGAAAGATTATTTCTTAGATTTGGTAAAAGAATAATTACCGTTGAAAATTAATTATTTTTCAATTTAACTATTANAGTAATATTTAAATACGGGAGATTAGCTCAGTCTGGCAGAGCACTTGCTCGACAAGCAAGGGGTCACAAGTTCAAATCTTGTATCTCCCACAAAAATTATGAATAAAGAAATAAGATCAGCANTAACATCTNTAGTCTTTATATTTTGTATCTACTTACTTTCTTTCCTAGGTTCTAGTATTGAATCAACTATCCAAGCAACTAACAGTTTTACTTTTTTATTACTCTTATCCGTGGTAATTCAAATTATATTTTTTATTCCATCTTTTATTTTAAAAACTGAAAAGATATATGACTTGATAGGAAGTACAACGTACGTAATTGTTGTATCAATAGCTTATTTATCTGTTGATAACAAAACTACAACAGATACAATATTGTTCTTATTTGTCATTATATGGGGAATAAGGCTTGGAACTTATCTTTTTAGAAGAATACAAAGAGATAGCGATGATGTTCGGTTTGAAAAAGCAAAAAGAAACTTTTTTTGGTTTCTACAGTATTGGATGGGACAAGCTTTATGGGTTTCAATAACTTCTTGCGCTGCTGTTATTGCAATATTAAAACCCGAAAGTGAGACTCTTAATATCTATGGATATATAGGAATTATGATTTGGATACTCGGTTTTACTTTGGAAGTAATTGCTGACTTACAAAAAAATAGTTTTAAAAAAAATCAAAATACAAATAAAAAATTTATATCTACAGGATTATGGTCAAGATCTAGACATCCTAATTATTTTGGAGAGATAACACTATGGTTTGGTATATATATTATTTCTCTATCTTCTTTTTCAGGATTAGATTTTTTAACAATTATTTCTCCTATTTTTGTGTATATTCTCTTAACAAGAATGAGTGGAATTAATATGCTCGAAAAAATAGCGGATCAGAGATACGGACATTTAGATGAATATTTAGAATATAAAAAAAATACACCTACTTTATTTTTAAAACTTTGGAAGTGATAAGGAAATTATTTCTTTTTATAGGATTTCATACAAAATATAAAAGAATATGGATCACAAAAAGACTAGAAACAACTATTTGGATTGGTTTAATTACTCTATCAATATATAAATATTTAAAATAACCGACATTTTAAAACTTATCGATATACATTTATAATATAAAGTTTATTTTTGTGGGGGGTTTGATAACTTTGATTAGTGAAGAAGCACAAAAAAGCATTAAAAGATACTCATCGTTGGGTTCCCTTATTAAAGCCTTATATTTTAACCCTAGTAAAGATGCAAAATTTCGAGTTATGTTTCAACGTTTGAATTATAATTTCGCATTAAAGTTTAACCCAAAACTAAAAGATGCTAATTATGAAGAATTGTATCTTGGAGGTATAAGAACATTAAAAATAACAACACCAAAATCTGATCCAAATAAAAACATACTTTATTTTCATGGGGGAGCATACATTGTNGGTAATCCAGAAGCTTATAAATCTTTAGTTGGACATCTAGCAGGAATNACTGAAGCTACTATTTATGTTCCAGATTATAGACTCGCTCCTGAAAATAAATTCCCTTCACAATTAAACGATGGAGTTGAATGTTATAAAGCATTAATTAATGATTTAAATATTAATCCTAGCCAAATAATTNTCGGAGGTGATTCAGCCGGAGGGAATCTATCTTTAGTTACATGTCTTAAACTAAAAGAATTAGGTATAGAAATGCCATCTTCNATTATTTGTATTTCTCCATGGGCAGACCCTGAAGGAACAGGGGATACTTACACAACTGAAATGGCTGANAAAGATATATTAATGGGACCTGTATTTAAAAAAATGTGGAATTATGGTCATCAAAGTTTTTTATATTTTGTTGACGAAAATGAATATGAAATAAATGATCCTTTCATTTCACCTATATATGGTGATTATACAAATTTTCCGCCTGTGATGATACAAGTAGGTTCACATGAAATTTTACTTTCTGATGCTAAGCGATTAAAAGAAGCATTAGATAAAGTAGGTTGTGTTAACGAATACATTGAATGGGAAGGTTTGTGGCATGTTTTTCAACTTGAAGTTAAATTACCTGAAACAATAAAATCATTTAATATTTTTTCAGAATTTATTGATAAACATATAAAAGTAAAGATATAACTAACTTATTAAAATTCTTATTGATAAAACAATTGAAATTAAAACAATTACAGGTCTTACAAATTTTTCACCATTTTTAATAGCTAGTTTGGATCCAANATTAGCACCTAAAATCTGAGCAATAGCCATAATTAAAGCTAATTCAATTATTACAAATCCTTTAGATTGAAAAACTATATAGGATGCAAAGTTCGATGTAAAATTTAAAACTTTCGTAGCTGCAGTTGCTTCCATTAAGTTTCTTTGTTTAATTATTAAAAAAGTTAAAACAAAGAAAGTACCTGTACCAGGCCCAAAAAAACCATCGTAAAAACCAATTAATAGTATTAGAGGAGTAAAAGCTATCATTAAGGATTTAGATATTTTTAATTTGTTACCTCTATTAAGTATTAAAAATATTGCAGCACTTATAAGAAGGACAGGAATTAAATTTGTTAATAATTCATTAGATAATTGGCTTACAAGTAAAGTTCCTATCAACGAACCCATAAATGATAAAGAAACCAATAAATATATATTCTTTTCTTTCAACAATCCATTTTTGTAATAATTATAAGATGAAGTAGCTGTTCCAAAACAGGACTGTAATTTATTAGTTCCAAGTGTAACAAGTGGATTCATTCCTAAAAGCAACATTGTTGGTACGACTAATAAACCACCCCCACCAGCAATTGCATCAATTGCAGATGCAATTAATGCAACACAAAACAAAATAATATAAACAGTTACCTCATCATATATAAGATTCATTTGATAAAATTATTTACAGTTATTTTCATGATTATTTGATAATAATTGTATATTAATAAAAATGATACAAGTAGTAATAGCAAGATCGATTCATGGAATATTATCTGGGATAGGTATACGCACTATATTCTTCTGTTAT
>PBPX01000055.1 GCA_002724835.1 Actinomycetota bacterium
ATTAAAGGAAGTATTAAAGATGATAGGGCAACCAGTCTGTTCAAAGAATTCGGTGATGAGTTTGTAGTAGTTCTCATTTTGTTCCTCAGTTACTGTTTGTATTCTACATGTACCATCTACATGAATGATAGAAGGAATCTTTTCTTCAATACCTTCTTGACATTCAACAGCATACATCATGAATGGAGTCTCTTCCATACCACGGAGATCGAACCAATCATGTACATGTTCTTTTAAAATAGATCCTGCAAATGGTCTGAAGTATTCTCTATGCTTAACATTATTAACATGATCCTTTCCATTTGGGTCACGAGGATCATATAGAATAGATCTGTTACCAAGTGCTCGTGGACCTGCCTCAGATCTACCTTGGAACAATGCAACAATATTCTTATTAGTAATCAGTTCAACAACATCCTTATCAGTTACATCATTAGTTACTGATGTTGCATTATATTTTGCAGCAGTTTTTTCAATAGTGTCTGAGTCATACATGTATTCAGGTCCATAGTAAAGGTCATTAATCTTCTCATGTCTAGTACTATCACCAGTAAGTCTATGATATGCTAGATAAGCAGCACCTATAGCAGTACCAGCATCATTACTAACAGGTTCAACAAAGAGGTTGATACCCTCATCCTTTAACTGATCAAGATACCAGTAGTTTGCAACACAATTTAATCCATATCCACCAGATAATACTACATTATTATTACCACTAATGTAAACTGCTTTACGAATCAAATCAAGAACCATCTGTTGAGATTCAGTTTGAATAGCATATGCCATATCCCTACGATTCTCTAGTAGAGTTAACTCATCATGTTCAACATCTGTTGGTGTTAATAGAAACTTATATCTACCTTCATTAACAACAGCACCATTAGGATAAGTAGGAACAATAACATTACGATCACATGTCATCCATTCTCCACCGTTACCATCAGTATAAATTGGTGGTATCAAATCATTTGGTTTACCATATGGGAACAAACCCATAGTTTTACCTGCTTCAATAGGAGCCCATCCACAATACTGTGTTACTGCTTCATATGCTTTAACTATACCTGCACTCTCATCTAAAATAAACTCATGGGTTCCTTCTTCATACTCATCTTCTTGAGTACTATCCATACCATCAATCTTAGCAGAACCCCATGGTCCTCTACCTCCTTGATGTTTATAAATTGTTTGAATATTTGCTGGATACTCACAAGTAAATAATGATTCCAACTCCCATGTCATCTCAGTATCAGGTCCAATATTCAAAGGAATAAAAGTACCAGCACCATCAACAACTACAGATACAGCACTATCAAAACCAGAACGATAAAAAGAACAAGCAGCATGTAACTTATGATGTGTTCTACTTAAATCAATAACCTGTGGGTGTTGATGAGGGTCTGCTTTCTGATCAATCAATCCCAACTTCCTAGCAAGACCTGAGTATACATCTTCACCTGTGAAGTCAACAGTACCTGCTTGAGATAAGGATTGTGTATGTGCAATTACAAGATAATCAATTTTGTCAGTATAATCTAAGATCTTAACCATACAAGCATAAGGTCCACCATCATACTTATTCCTAGACAATCGCTCTTCTTCTAAAGCGAATACAAGTTCTCCATCTTTTAATAGACAAACACCAGAGTTATGACCTCTGGCAATTGCAGCAATCCATTGTGTCATATCACTTAAGTTTTTGTAGAATGTTCTTTACATCTGGATTTGATGTTTCTATCTGACCAAAACCTTTAGTCTTAGAAGCATCAAACTTTACTTTAGGTTTAGTACTCTGAGATAATGCTTGTGGTTTTTGTTGTGTATTACAATTTAAATTACCATAATCCTTTTGCTGTACTTGGAAGTTACCAGTATATGCTGCTGGTTTACCCAGTCTCTTCTTAACAGAATCAATCACTGCTTTTATGTGATCATCACCCATCTCCATACACTCATCATTACCACGATCTACTACCTCATCAATAGTAACTCTAATAGGAGAGTATTCACGATTCCTGTCCTTACCAACATCAATAATATCCATATTCTTATTACCTGGATAAGAGATATTCTCTGGGAATGTAGATCCACAAACTACAGTAGCAGTTGTATCTAATGCCATAGCAATGTGTTGACCCATACTATCACAACCCAAGAAATGATCTGCAGCTTGTATAATACCTGCCCACAATCTCATATCTTGTATCTCTGGACGAGCAACCTGTTGTGCCATATCCTTACCTTCATTCTTCTCTAATGGGAAGTGAATCTCACTCATGATTATGATAGCATAATCCTTCTTGAGTTTATTAATAATCTCAACAATCTGGTTCAAACCAAAACTTCTAGATGTAGCATCAACAATAAAATCCTGTCCTATAGTCTCAACTGACCTACCAAAAGGTTGAACAACTAATAGTTTATCCTTACCAGTTCCTGCTTTAACTTCTTCTACCGCAGTAAATCCAGCACAGATCTCATTCTTACTCAGAACAATCTGTGGAATGGGTAGTTCTCTTGGTTCATCTAACTCATTAATAATAATATCAAATGCCTGTGCTAGACTTGCCTTCTGATTAAAATAATGCCACTCTCTATATGGTTCTGGGGTTACCAGATCCATGTGTATTAACTTCTCTTGGAATAATGACTTGTGCCAATTATCATATGCCTTCTTATATAATTTAGGATGACCTTTAAGGAAATCAGTTCCACCTTCACAAACAATAACAAAGTCGTCGTGAGTTTCTGCGTACTTTTCAAGTGCAGGTATGGAGCATATTATACGACCCGCTCCACCATTAAGAAAAAATGCTTTAGATCTCATAGTAATAACATCAACAACTTATTTAGAATGTTTAAAAGAACATGATCTGTGTTAACCGATCATAATTATGATACAAATCTGGTTCTAAAATTGCACCATGAACTTGGTTAGCATCATAAACCATACACCTATTATAGCGTACAGGTACTATTGCTTGCAACTTAGGATGATTAATTGAACCATCAGGATTAGGAGGGACAACACTATAAAGTCCTGTACCTGGAATACTTTCCTCTTCACCATATTCCTCTGGAGTATTTAGATACACCAAAGAAGCCCATTTATTATAAGGTCCATCCACATGACATACAGTATACCAAGGTCTCTCTGATCTGACAACCTCCTCATGATTTGTCACGTTAATAACAAATCTCATTGAAGACCACTTCTCATAATGATGTTTCTCATCAAAATCTATATGCCATTCTTTACTCTTACATAATTCTTCAAAGACAGGAGCCATCTGAACTTCCATATCCTTCATAATCTCTAATGATTCATCCCAAACTCTTCTACCTATTGCACCAGCAAGTCTTCCATCATCAGGTCTATCACCCTTCTTATCAGTCCATACATTAGTCTTATCTTTTAATTCTTTAAGAGTATATTCTCTTATCTCATCTGGATTCTTATAAAAATCATCAATAATAAAATAAGTTTTCTCAACTTTATCAGGAAGGAATGTTACCTTACCATCTTCTGTAGATACCCATGTTATATCTGTTGTCTTCTTTACTTGAACTTTAAGATCAGGATTAATTTCAAACATTATAATAAAGGAATACAACCAAGATTAAGTGTAGGAATAGGACCAGGATAATTAGGTCCTTCAATATCATAATTATAATCTGTCATCACATCAAATCCTATACTAATTCTCTTACCTTTATACTCTTTTAAATTAACTACTCTATGTTTATGCGATCCTGGTCCAAAATATATATTACCAACTTCATTATCAATTGTCCAATTCTCAAATTCTGTTTGAGTATCTTGAGGTTCTATGGCAATGTAACCATGATAAGCAGAACTATGATTATGCCATTGGAGAACACCATCATGATCCTGATAGTTCAACCATGATTGCATCCATAATCTCTCTTCAGATAACTGACTCCTAATAAGACCTCTTAAAGTCTCAAAAATTTTATACATGTGTATAGACGGAGAAGAGACCCCAAAAATATTATACTTTGTGTAACCAAACGTGCTATCTGACACGCCTTGTTCCAGTATAATATCATGGGATCTCTTAAGATCTTTTATAATCTCCTGCTGATGTTCTTTAATGTATTCAAAGTTATATAATATGTAATCAGACATCAGTTCCACATAGTTACATCATATTATAGCATACTTACTATTCTATAGCAGCAGTTGCTCTCTTAGTAGAGTTAGCAGGCTGTGTTGGGAACATGTATGCAGCAATGTTAGGATCAACTGCACTTAATGCAGATGGCATATCTCTAAGTGCCTGACGGAATCCTTTGTACTCATCTATCATAGAAGTAGGTAAGTCAGAAGCCATCTGTCCATCAGTACCTTCTAGCTGTTGGTCACGTCTGTCTCTAAGAACAGCCCATGTAAGATCTATATCATCACCATGAATAGATTCGTTAACACCTATCTTACGGATCTCCATGTTACCTGTAGTGGTATTCTTAGTAACACCAAGTTTATCATAGATATCATCTGGCTTAGGTGCTCCATCAGCAAGTGTCCATCTCATTAACTGATCATATCCAGAAACGTTAGGAGAATCAGGATGTGGATCAGGTGGCTCTTTGTATGCTTCTTGCTTACTGTCATCAATTGGTGCTCTAAGCTGACAGATCAATGGATCTGTTGCACAATCGATTTCCTTCCACTCTGTAACATCTGCTGGTTGTGGACGACCATCTGCGATATCTTCCGCAGTCAAAGGTCCATACTTTTCTTTTCCGTCTGCACCTAACTGTAACCAAATCTTATCTGGTCCATGATAGGTAAATTTTCTTGTCTTCCCCTCGGAATAGGAGTGATCTTTCTGATACTCATTGGGTATCGGCAGATCAAATTCGACTGATACTTGTGCCATAATTGTGTCTCTGGTTGATAGAGAATAGTCCTTCGGTATTATTTATAATTTTTTTCATTAAAAAAGGTGCGTTCTACCGCACCCTTTTAATTGTTTTAAAATTCTTTTTAAAGGTAACTAACTTTAACTAGTCCTGGACCTCCAGTACTACCTCGTCCACAACAGTTACTACCACCACAATACGTAGTCTGAGCACCCTGTCCACCATGAGCATAAGGTGATGTCCAGCAACCACAACGCATCCAGCACTCATGTATGTTCTGGTTCATTGAAGTACCAATAAATGGTGCTGACGTTGGTGATGAACCTTGACAATGACAATGGCAGAATGACATGTGTATAAAGAACGCTCCTCTATGGTTACCCATACCAAAGTCTGCTCCATGAGCAGTAGGACTTACACAACATCTACCCCAATCAGAGTGACATGCTTCGTTCCAACCACTATTAGCACAACCTCCAGTACCACCCAAGGCACAGAAGTTACTTAAATTATGTCCATTTACATAACTCTGACACCCATGACAACCATAACATTCAATTGATTCACATTGATATGTACCAGCAGCACAAACTGTATACTGACATCCAGGAGCAGTCTGAATCATCTTAGATGCATAGTACCCACCTTGAGCACCTGCATAGTGCTGACATCTGTTGGTAGAACACATCCCGTGTCCATTACCTCCAGAACCCCAAGCTTCCCAGAAGATACGTCTTACCCCTGAAGGGACTGTCCAAAGACAACAGCAACCTGGAGAACACCTGTTAGGAGAACCCCAAAAATACCTTACGTTCCAAGTATCAAATACACCAGAAGCAACGGCAGTCTGTGGGACTGTCCCGTCGATTAATTGAGTTGCACCATCAACTTTTTTATAGCTTGCGTATGAGGCCATGTTTAGTAAATTCCTGTAACTTTATTTATCAATAATAAGTAATTCTCACGAGACCTGGGCCACCCATGCCTCCCTGTCCACAGCAGTTACTACCACCGCAGTAAGATGACATAGCACTTTGACCACCGTTACCGTATGGTACAGTCCAGCAACCACAACGCATCCAACACCAGTTGATTGACATTTGTACCTCTGTTCCGATCAATGGAGCAGAAGTTGCTCTTGTTTGTTGGTGTAGACAATGGCAATGTCCGTGTCCGAACCACCACTGAGCACCACCAAAAGCACCAGAGTGATTACCAAATCCAAAGTCACCGCCATTTGAACCTGACTGTATACAGCAGTCCCAGTAAGACATACAAGCACTATTCCAACTTGTGTTAGCATATGCTTCGTATCCACCAATGGCACAGAAGTTAGATAAGTTAGTTCCATTTACATAGGAAGCACAACCTCTACATCCGTTACACTCAAAACGACAGCAGTTACCATTACCTGCTGCACAAATACTATATGAATCTCCAGGAGTTACATCAATAGTTTTAGTATTATAGTATCCACCACCTGCTCCTTTATAGTGATGGCATCTACTTGTAGAACATGCTCCAGCACCTGATCCACCTGCTCCCCAGATTTCCCACTGTACTTTTCTTACACCAGCAGGAATTGTCCAAAGGCAACAACAACCATTGGAACAAGAGTTAGGACTACCAAAGATCCACTTAACACCATAAGTTTTCCTCGTGCTAGGATCAAACTTCGTAGAATCTAACGACGCAGCTTGTAGTGAAGCACCACTTACTTTTTTATAACTCGAATAACTTGCCATTTTTTATAAAATCCTTAGAAGTACGTGATCTTAACAACACCAGAACCACCAGTGGTTCCTCGTCCACAACAGTTACTACCACAATATGTGGTCATACCACCCTGTCCACCTGCACCATATGGTACGTTATGACAACCACAACGCATCCAACACTCAGTTAGTTCGTTTGTAACAAAGTTACCACCCGTTAAGAATGGAGCACCAGACGAACATTCTGTGTGACGATAGCAGTGACAAGCGAATGAACCAGAGAATCCTCCTCCATGTGTACCCATTGAGAAGTCTCCACCCCAATGACTACCACTAGGATCAGTACAACATCTTGCCCAATCAGAGAAGCACATGGTATTCCAACTACTGTTGGCACAACCACCCTTACCACCTATAGCACAGAAATTACTTAGGTTATGACCATTAACATAGGTCTGACAACCATCACATGCATAACATTCAACTGATTGACATCCGTAAACACCAGCAGCACATATTGTATATTGGCAACCTTCCGTAGTAGAAATAGTTTTTATATTGTAGTAACCACCTTGAGCACCTGCATAGTGCTGACATCTGTTGTTAACACATAAACCGTGTCCGTTACCTCCAGAACCCCATAACTCAAATGTGACTCGTGTTACACCCGTTGGGACTGTCCAAAGACAACAGCAACCTGGAGTTGCACACCTCAGGTCACCACGAATCCATTTCACGTTATAGTTTTTAAAGGCATTCGTCTCAAGCTTAGCATCAGTGACACTACCGTCAGTGAGACTTGCTCCAGATATTTTTTTATAACTTGAATAGGTTGCCATTTGTTAAACCAAGTATGTATGTATTTATAAAACGGTGGGGGATTCCATTGAATCCCCCGATCTCTAGGTTATTAGACTGTGAATAGTCTCCAACCAGATGATGCATCGTAGTAAATTAAGTCGAATGCAGCACCCTCAGTATTAACTGTTAGATCAGCAGCATCACCCATAATTGGTTTGCCGTTTCTAGCAATTGTCAATGCGTTTGAATCAAACGTACTTGCAACGTCAACGAATCTGATTTGGTCACCCTTACTTGGAGATCCAGGTAGAGTAACTGTAAATCCACCACCAGTAGTGTTACACCAGCATGTCTGGAATGCAGCAGCAGAGTATGTTGTGGTTACATCAACGTTCTGTAGACCTCCTAGTGGAACCCATGCAGATCCGTTATAAGACTCGAAGGAGTTAACGGAAGTGTTGTAACGAAGACCACCAAGAATTGGAATTGCTGGTCTCTGAGCAGTAGTTCCCTTAGGTGGAACAATCTGATCAGTACCCATGTTGTCACGGGTTAAGTAACCAACAAGTGCAAATTCAGTTGGGCAAGCATTGTTAGAGTTGCCACTCATGGTCTCGTCAGAGGAGAATTCAGAGATCGCCTCACCA
>PBPX01000059.1 GCA_002724835.1 Actinomycetota bacterium
GATTATTTCTAATATCCTTCTTGACCATGCAAGAATGCCTAAAAGTGATCCCGAATAAAAAAGCCCAAGTAGAACTATGTCTAATTCTGAGATAAGTGCACTTGAAAAACTTGTTAATACCATTTTTTTTCCAGATTTAGTTAACTCTGTTCTTGTTTCTTTATTTGTATTATTATTTAGTTCATTTTTAGGTATGTATAAGTGAGCAACTATAAAAAAGATATACAAAACAACAGCCTGATAAACAATTACCCATATTATTGAAAAACCTTGAGATACTATTATCCAAGCACCTAGACCATACAAAATAGTTCTTAATATTATCTGTTTAGAAGTAATAACAAAGTTTCCTTGTGCCTGATAATAAGCCAAAGCAATATGAATCATCTCATTAAACACAAAGCCTACTAAGAATAAAGAAGTCATTGTATAATCTCTTCCAAAAATTGTTGTCAGAGGAATTAACAGAATTAAAGATAGCAATAAGTTACGAATCACTAAATAATAAGAGTTGTAAAAAATTTCTTTTGAATATTCAATATTTTGAGCCCTACCTTTAGTAACTACAAGAGCTAGGGAAAGAACTATTGCCGTTCCAATTAAGACAGATAAACTTTTTGCTGAAGCGTATTCACCATATATTTCAGCACCGTATACTCGACTAATAATTGTTATTAAAAAAAAGTTAACTATTAACAGGGTCAATTGCATTAAAGAGATGTAAACAGTATTCTCTTTCCAATTTCTAATCAATTCGCAACCCTTGTCATATGCCATCGAGAGAGATTAACTAAATACCATTTTTTTTGAAAGTCATTACTTTGAAGAACTTTCTTTAATTCTCTCTCACTAAATAAATTTACTAGAGAATTAAATTCTTTTATTGATTCATAAAAATAATCCTCATCTTTTTTAATCCACTCTCCTATTGGTGCTCTAAAACCTTGTTTTTTTCTGTCTATTATTTGATCAGGAATATGACTTCTTGCTACTTTTTTTAACAATGGTTTTGTTGATGAAGTATTAACTAATATCTCTTCAGGTATTGTTAAGACATACTCAACAAGTTTATGATCTAAAAATGGGACCCTTGCTTCTACACCAGATTGCATTACTAATTTGTCCATCCTCATTAAAAGTAATTCTGGAAGACGTATATTCAAATCAATTAATGTCATCCATTTTGATAAATTTGCATTTTTCTTTGTGAAATATTCATCCCACTTATTATCAACATAGTTAATAAGTTGAAATTCATTTGATAATCCTCCATCAATAAGACTATCTACTTCAGATAAATTAAATCCTATTGCTCCTCCAGAAAATGAAGTTCTATTAAATAGAATATTTGAAACTAGATTCATTCGATGATTTTTAAAACTTAAAAAGTTTGAACGAGATTGATTTATTGTTTTTATATATTTATTTAACTTTATAAACCTTAACCAATGATCATAGCCATAAAACAGTTCGTCGGCTCCTTCTCCTACCTGTACAACTTTCATTCCATTAGAACGTGTACTCTTTCCAAGAAAATACAGTGGTATACCTACTTCATCTCCAATTAAGTCATCTTGGTAAAAAGAATAATTATTTAATAAATCTTGAAAATCAGAATACTTTATATTTTCTTTAATTAATTCAATATCTATATTTGAAGAAGCAAATTCAGCTTCAGCTGCTTCTCCTTCATACCCTGGAAAGTGGTCTTCGTAATCTATGTTAAAACCTTTTAATCCAGCCGTTTCGTTTTCTTTCATTAGTTTTCCAATTAGTGATGAATCTATTCCCCCAGAGAGAAACAAGCCTACTTCAACGTCACTAACTTTCCTATATTCAACAGATTCAGTCAATAGTCTATCTACTTCTGAAATGGCTTCTTTTTCATTGATATCATTATTTACCTCAAAATTAAAAGGGTTCCAATATTTCTTTTTTGAAATTCCATTCTTTGGTGAATAGATGGCATATTCACCTGGTTGAAGTTTTAAAATATTTTTATTTCCAGTTCTATCAGACGGTACACAAAGGTGTCTCAAATATGTAACATATGAGTCAATGTCAGGCTCAAAGGGTACTACACCAGATTTTTCAATTGCTTTAATCTCAGAACCAAAAACAAACCAATCTTTATATGTAGAAAAATATAATGGTTTAATTCCAACCCTATCCCTAGCAAGAAAAACACTTCCTTCTCCCTCATCATAAATAGCAAAAGCAAATTGACCTCTAAGCTTTTCCAATATGCCTTCACCATGTTCTATAAAACCTTTTAAGAGTACTTCCGTATCGCTTTCAGTATTAAAACTGATCCCGATTGACTCCAGGTCTTTTCTTATTTCTTTATAGTTGTAAATTTCACCATTAAATACCAATGTATATCTGCCATCGGGTGATTGAAAAGGCTGATTTGATCTGTCATTTAAATCAATTATCGAAAGCCTTGTATGTACAAAACAATTTGATTCGGAAATGTATTTTATGGAAGAGTTGTCCGGTCCCCTATGTTCTAAGGAATCTTTAATATTTTCAATAATATTTGGGTCAATTTTGGAATTATTAGTGTTAATAATTCCACCTATTCCACACATTTATCTAACTCTAATGTTATATTTTTTATTCAAGTACATTAATTTGAATAGTTTAGAGTAAATACTATATGAAATTTTTAACGGACATTACAATAACAATCTTTATTCTTCCTATTTTGTTAGTAGTAATTCCAATTATCTATTTTTCTATACTTATCTCAGATGGTTCGCCTGCTATTTACAAACAAGAAAGAGTAGGTAAAAATGGAAAAATATTTGTTTTATACAAATTTAGAACAATGGATCAATCCTCAGATGAGAACATACATGAAGAGCATTACAAAAATCTTTCAAAAGAAGAAGCAGTTGAACCATCTTTAAAACCTGGCAACCCAATAAGAATCGAAAATGATGACAGGATAACAAAAATTGGTGGATTTTTAAGAAAAACATCCCTAGATGAGCTCCCTAACTTATTCAATGTTTTGTTTGGGGAAATGTCAATTGTTGGACCTAGGCCTTTAGTAAAATATGAATCAGACTTGCTTGGAGAATATCAAAAAGATAGACACTCCGTTAAACCTGGAATAACTGGATTAGCCCAAACTCAAGGAAGGCTGGACTTGAGTCTCCAAGAAAGACTCTATTGGGATTTAGAGTATGTAAATGGATATAATTTATTTTTAGATTTAAAAATAATTTTTCAAACAATAATGTCAGTTCTTAGCAGAAAAGGTGCAAATTAGATTAAAGATAGATATTTGTCTATAACTTTTTCTTTATTGATCTCATTCTTATTCAAAATTGCCACATTATTGAGTGATTCTTCAATAAAGTGAGCTGAATTTAATTTCTCAATAACATCTCCTAAATTATTTATATTTTTTGGATCAATATTAATTCCTACTTTATATTTTTCTATAAATCTTGCAACTGCAGAATTTTCATTTGCAAAACATAAAATTATCTTATTCATTGAAAGATAATCAAAAGTCTTGCCAGGAAAACCTTCAATAGTTAAATTTGGATCTAAAGAAACTAATGCAAACGGGATATCTGAAGTTAATTCTATTAATTTATCTCTCTCTGTATATTCATTTACTACTACTTTTTCATTTTCAAGAGATTTTACATGTTTATACTCTTCACCAGACCCATAGATATTTAAAGTCCATTCATTACTTAGAGACTCATTAAAGTAATTTACAAACAAGGGAATGTTTTGAGGCTTTCCAATATTTCCAGCATAAAAGATAGACTTTTTATTTATATTAGGTCTTTCTTCTAACTCTAAAAAAGGTGAAAAATGGTTTATAGTTAATAAATTATTCTTTACTAAACGTTCATTTTTAATATATTCCTCTAACTCTTCAGAATTAAGAACTACTGAGTCAGCACTTTTTAATGCAAAGGTGTCAATAGATTTAAATAAACTTATAATAAATTTATTTTTTATTCTATTAACTTTTTCAGCAATTTCTGGATAAAGCTCCCAATATGAATAAATTAATTTAATCTTTAAAAATTTTGAAATAAATATTCCAACTATGTTCATAGTTGGTGGATAACTAAAAAGAAAAATATGAGAATATTCGTTTCGATGTTTAAACAAATATTTTTTTGAATGATAATGAAATTTTAACCATTGGAAGATTCTTTTAGAATCGGTGTAGCTTCTCTTTTTAGAGCTAATATGAAATACTTTTACGTTTTTATAAGTAGACTCATAAAGATTTTTAGAAATTTTTTTTAATTCAACTTTACTATCTATATTTGAATCAAAATTATATTGTGGAGTACTAGCTAATATTTCAACATCAACTCCCCTGTCTTTAAAACCACTCGCTATTTCCGCAACAAGCATCCCTGTCGAAACTTTGTCAGGAGGTATTGTTAGAGAATGGAATAATATTTTTTTCATTCTTTAAATGCATTACTTACATCATATGCATAATCATCACGATTATGTTTATTGAATGTATCTGTGCTTGAAAGTTCAATTAGGTCATTTACAATTTTTTCTGAAGAGTTCCCATCACCAAATGGTTGTTTCCATTCATTTGAAGTTAATTTATTTACTTTACTTATATAGATTTCAAAATCTTTTATTTCTTCACTCGGATCAAACTTTATAGAAGAACCAACATCATAAACTTCAGGCCTTTCAGTAGAATGTCTCATTTGTATTGATGGTTTACCAATAATGCAAGCTTCTTCAACCACAGTGCCTGAATCACTAATAACATAGTCAGAATTTTTCATCAAATACATAAATTCCAAATAACCAATTGGGTCAGTAACTAAAACATTAGATTTCAAATCTAAATTAAACTCTTTTAACATTTCCTGAGTTTTATAACCCATAGGGAAAACAATTTTACTTTCTGATTGGTTAAGGAGGTTTACTATATTAGTTAAGCTTTTCTGGTCTAATATATTTTCCCTTCTATGACTAGTTGCTAATGTAAAGTTATCATTTTTAATAAAATTTAATATTTTATCATCTAAGTGTTCTCCACCTGTATCAAATAATTTTTGATTGTCATTAATTATGTCAACAATCGGGTTTCCAGTAACATTTATTACATTTTCAGAAATACCTTCATTTAAACCTTGTTGTTTATATGAGTCTAAATATGCATAAATTCTATCTGATAGATGGTCTATGGTTGTTCTATATTTCTCTTCAGGCATTCTCCAGTCATATGACCTCATACATCCCTCAATATGAACAACAGGTATGTTGTGTTGAATAACCCCTATACAGCCCATGACTGTATTTGTATCACCTAAAAATATAACTGCTTTGTATTTGTTTTTGTCTAAATGCTCATATGTATTTTTAATTATCGAAGAAACAATTGTTGAATCATTAGTAGTGTCAATTTCAAACTCAAAATCAGGTTTTGGTACGTTTAATTGACTAAAGAAAACATCTTTCATGTTGTCTGAATAATGCTGTCCTGACCATATAAAATCATAAGTTATTTCAGAACTTTCAGCTAATAGATTGAGAATCTTACTGGCACGAATTACATCTGGTCTAATTCCTAATATGATTGCTAAATCTTTCATGCTGACTCCAAAATTTTATTTGTACCTTCAAAAAGAGATAATTCTTCTATATTCTCTTGGATAGTTTGAACCGAACTATATCCCCCTAATTTCCATATTAATTCATTTATTTCAGGTTTATTAGTTTCTAGTGTTCTATCAATTTCTACATCAGCTTCAACAGAATTAATTACAATTTCTTTATCAAAATATTCTGAAAATAATTTCAAAA
>PBPX01000060.1 GCA_002724835.1 Actinomycetota bacterium
AATAGGTAGGCCATGAACATCCCAACCGAATCTTCTTTCTACATAGAAACCCCTCATAGTCCAGTATCTTGGAACAATGTCTTTGATAACTCCTGCTAACAAGTTCCCATAATGAGGACTTCCTGTAGGAAATGGAGGGCCGTCATAAAATCTAAATATTTTTGAGTCTTTTCTATTATTTACAGAATTTTCGAACGCATTGATTTCATCCCAATACTTAGCTATTTTCTCCTCATTATTTGCTAAATGAATATTATTATCTACTCTTTTGAACATATCTCTAAGATTTTAAATACTTTATTAAGAAAAGCACTGTTTAACTTAACAAATAAATTATTTTTATAATTTATTTGTTTTAATAAGAAATTTAGTAACATACATTAATTACTAAATAAAGATAAAAATGAGTAGAAAATTAGCACAAACAACAGTTAATAAATTTAAAAAGAAACTTTTAGCTGAACAAAAGCAGCTAGAAGATCTTCTTAAAAGACATCAAGAGGAGAGAGAAAGAATTAGACTTTCTGAAGCTTCTGCTGAAAGAAGTCCTGATCCTACATCTGCAGATGGTGGATCCATGGCGTTTGAATTAGAAAAAGAATTAACTTTAGATGAAAATACTAAACACTTATTAACTCAGATTGAGCATGCCTTAGTTTTAATAAAAAAGAAAAAGTATGGAAATTGTGAGAGTTGTGGTTCTCCAATTCCTGTTGCCAGATTAGAAGCTTTGCCTTACTCAACAAACTGTAAAGATTGTGCAGCATTAATTGACTCTTAATAAACTTTACAAACCTTTAGTAATTTCTATTTTTTTAGCACTTCTTGATAATTATGTAAAATATTACGTTCGACTAAACAATATCCAAGAATTAGTAGTAATTGAAAATTTCCTTACAATAGATTTAACATACAATACTGGCATTGCATTCGGACTTCTTAGTAACCAAACAAATATTACATTCGTACTTTCATTGATTGTTTTCTTTTGGTTGCTTACACAATTTAGTAATTTGGAAAAAAATACAATGGAATTTTATTCTCTTACTTTGATTCTCGGAGGAGCTATCGGGAATTTAGGTGAAAGAGGATACAATTTAATTACTTTTAATGACGGTAAAGTTACAGATTTTATAGAGCTTTTATTTATTCCTAGCTTTAACTTTGCTGATTCATATATCACAATAGGTATATGCATGTTGATACTTTCGGAGTTAAAAAATAAATAATCCAGAAATAATATTTCAAAATCAAAACTTTATAGTTTTTAATAAACCACATGGAATGTTAACCCACCCAAACAGTAAATCTAATGAAAAAACTTTAAGGGATTTTCTACTTGAGGTAATTCCAGATGTAAAAGATTGGGGAGAAGAAAACAGAGAAGGCATAGTACACAGGTTGGATAGAGTAACATCTGGACTTATAGTATGTGCAATAAATCATGAGACATATATATCTTTGAAAAATAAATTCAAAGATAGGAAAGTAAATAAAAAGTATTTAGCGATAGTAGAAGGTCATCTTACCTCAGAAAGCGGCAAAATAGAATTACCAATAAAAAGATCAGAATCAAACAGATCAAAAAGAACCATAGGAAAGAATGGAAGATTATCTATTTCTGAGTATGAAGTCATTAAGAAGACCAGTGGATATTCACTAATAAGTATAAATCTTATAACAGGTCGGAATCATCAAATTAGAGCTCAGATGGAATATTTAAATAATCCTGTAGTTAATGATACTTTATATGGAGCGGAATTGAATAAACTCATTCCAAGTAATGCTATTTGTTTACATTCTAATAATTTAAATTTTAATTTATTTAATGATGAATTTTCCTTTGAATCTCCACATCCGGAATTTTTTAATAAAGTTCTGGAAGTGTAAATTTATTAAAAAACATTTACAATAAATCTATGAGTAAATCTTTTGTACATCTACACGCCCACACTGAGTATTCGATGTTAGATGGGGCAGCTAAGATTGATGATTATCTTGATAGAGTTAAAGAGCTTAACCAACCTGGCGCAGCTATTACCGACCATGGGAACCTTTATGGTGCTTTAGAATTTTATCATTCAGCTTTAAAGAAAAAATTAATTCCAATAATTGGATATGAGGCCTATGTTATTAATGATTCAAGATTTGATAGGCCTGATCGTGAAAATAATAAAAGGTATCATTTAACCCTTTTAGCTGAAAATACAGTTGGTTATTGGAATCTAGTTAAAATGGCCAGCAAAGCATTTACAGAAGGTTATTACTACAAACCAAGAGTTGATTATGAATTATTAAAAGACCATAGTGAGGGCATCATTGCTTTATCAGGATGCCTTGGAGGAGAAATTTCACAATTTTTAGCACCTGATGGATCAGTTGAAGAGGGCAATCAAGAAGGCGAGAGAAGCTTTACAAAAGCATTAGAGAAAGCTAGATTTTATCAATCAATTTTTGGCGAAAACAACTTTTTTATTGAATTACACAATCATGGAATTCAGCAACAAAAAATAATTTTACCTGATTTACTTAAAATATCTCAGGAGGTAGGAGCTCCTTTAGTCGCTACTAATGACTCACATTATGTAAATGAAGACGATGCTTCTGCTCATGATGCACTGCTATGTGTTCAAACAAATGCAACATTAGACGATAATACAAGATTTAAATTTGATGGTTCAGGTTATTATGTTAAATCATCTGAAGAAATGAGAAAATTATTTCCAGAAGAAAAATTTCCAAAAGCTTGTGATAACACCGTAGAGATTGCTGAAAGAATAGAATACAACTTTAGTTCTCCAAAGTATTATCTCCCTGACTTTCCCGTACCTGAAAAAAATAAAACAATTGAAGAATACTTAAATGAAAAAGTATATGAAGGAGCAAAAGAAGTTTACTCAGATATTTCTAAAGAAATCAAAGAGCGTATTGATTACGAGTTAGAAGTAATAAATTCTATGGGTTTTGCATCTTATTTTTTAATAGTTGGTGACTTAATGAACTACGCTAAGGAAAATGAAATAAGAACAGGTGCTGGAAGAGGTTCCGCAGCGGGATCAATCGTTGCATACTGTCTTGGAATTACCGGTATTGAGCCCTTAAAGTACGGATTACTATTTGAGCGCTTCTTAAATAAAGGTAGAAAAGAATTACCAGATATAGATATGGACTTTGATGAAAGATATAGAAACGATGTTATAGAATATGTAATAAAAAAATACGGTGAAGATAAAGTCGCACACATCATTACATTTGCAACTATAAAAGCTAAACAAGCAATAAGAGATGCGGCTAGAGTGTTAGGTCTCTCATTTTCTTCTGGCGATAAAGTTGCAAAGTTAATGCCTCCAATGATACTTGGTAATACTGCAACAATTTCTGAATGTTTAAAACTAGATGAAGATAATAAGAGTGGATATAGTAAAGAGTTTTACTCAGCATCCTCAGAGTTAAGAGAGCAATATAAAAAAGATGAAGAAGTAAAAGAAATTATAAATATAGCACTTGGATTAGAAGGCCTAAGAAGACAAGATGGTATTCATGCAGCAGCTGTTGTTATTTCTCCAGATACAATTACTAATTTTTTGCCAGTTCAACAGAAAGGAAAAGAAGCTGAATTAGTAACTCAATTTGAAATGCACACAGTTGAACAACTGGGTCTGTTAAAAATGGATTTTCTAGGTCTGAGAAATTTATCTGTAATTGACAGAACATTAGAACTGATTGGTGATGAGAAGTTAGACATTGACAATATACCTTTAGATGATAAAAAAACTTTTGAATTACTTGCCGAAGGGAAAATGACAGGTGTATTCCAATTAGAGAGCAGGGTAGCTCAGTCGACTTCAAGAAGTTTAAAAACAAGTACTTTTGAAGATATTGTTGCATTAGTTGCTCTTATAAGACCTGGGCCTCTTGGAGCTGGAATGCATAATGAGTTTACTGATCGCGCTACAGGAAGAAAAGATATTGAATATTTACATAAAGATCTTGAAGAAATACTTTCCGAAACATACGGAGTAATTTTATATCAAGAACAAGTTATGCAGATTGCTCAAAAAATATCTGGATTTGAATTAGAAGAAGCAGATGAATTAAGAAAAGCAATGGGTAAGAAAATACCAAAAGTTATGGAAAAACAAAGAGAAAAATTTACAATAGGCGCTACAAAAAATGGCTATTCTGAACAATTTGCAATAGAACTTTTTGATCAGATTGCATATTTTGCTGGATATGGATTTAATAAAAGTCACTCAGTTCCATATGCGCTACTTGCTTATCAAACTGCTTATTTAAAAGCTAATTATCCAGCTGAGTATATAGCTGCTTGTTTAACTGCAGTAAAAAGAGATAAGGACAGGACTGCAATATTTCTTTCAGAGGCACGAGACTTAGGTGTTAAAGTTTCTACACCAGATATTAATGAAAGCCTTGAAGATTTTTCAGTAAGTAATAATGAAATAGTTTTTGGCATTTCTGCAATAAGAAATGTTGGAGATATTACAGCTGAAAAAATAATTAATGAAAGACGAAATGGTCCATTTGAAACAATAGAAGAATTTTTATCTCGCATTGATTCTAGATCTTTAAATAAAAGAGGTATAGAAGCTATGGTTCAGGGCGGTGCATTCGACAGATTTGGATTTCCACGTAGAGGTGTTTTTGAATCAATAACTGACTTAATTGAAGATGCAAAGGATTTGAAAAAAAACGGACAAAGCTCTCAAGGTTCTTTATTTGAAATAGACGATACTGAAAATAAAACAAAAATTCAAAATGTTGAATGGGATAAAAAGGAATTACTAGATAGAGAAAGAGAAATGCTTGGGTTTTTTGTTAGTGAGGACCCTCTCGAGGGCTACGGAGAAGTTCTCAGATCTGATTCTTCACACTCGGTAGTTGAATTACTAGATTACTCAGAGGAGGAAGAGGTCAACGTCGTTATTGCTGGCTTAGTATCTAATGTTCAGAAAAGAGTTTCTAGAAGAGGGAACCCCTGGATTCAATTTGATATTCAGGAGATTACAGGATCAGTGGGAGTTCTATTGTTTAACAAATTAGTAGATAAGTATAATGCAAATTTAGATGGGGAGCCTTATATTAAAGTTACTGGAACTTATGTTGGGGGGTCTGAGAATATTATAAGAGCTAGAGATATTGAAGCAGTAGAGCCATCTAAAATGATACTGGACCAAGACACTAGTCCACTAAGGATCTCTGTTTCAGAAGATATACTAGATAAAAATAATTTAATTCTTCTTAAAGAGCTTCTACAGAAGCACCCAGGAAATTCTAAAGTTGAGTTAGAGGTTAGCTCAGAAGGTGAAGTACCAAAATTATTAGAATTAAAATCTATAAAAATTAAGAAAACTACTGAATTAAGAAACGAAATAAATACATTACTTTCAAATTAATTAATATTTAATTATGACATTTAATATAAACGATTTTCAAAATAGATTTAAGAAAAGAGCAGAAGCTGTAAAAAATAGATCTATGCCACCTGTTGGAGGAGATGAGAGATTAGCTTTTATAAAACAAGCTGAAGAGGACTATCAAGATTATATGATAATTTCTGATTCCGAATATGAAATTATCGATGGTTATTTAGTGTTCAAATATAAGTTAGATTCTTAATTTAAATTTTCTCCCATTGGAAAAATATTATGTATAACCTCTGCACAAGCTTTTGCAATTTCCATGTGTTCTTTTTGAGTACCATTTCCTGCTCTAAGCTCAATGTAGTGTATCCAACTTCTTAAAGTTCCATTCATATACAATCTGCTAACTGTGTTACCCTCAGGCAAAACAGATCTTGCTTGTTCTTTAGCTATTCCAGAATCAATAGCCCAATTGTATGCATTGGTTGCAGCCTCAATGACTTCATTTTGTTTGGATGTCCACTCGTTTACAATTTCAGAATTATCAGTATCAATAGAGTTTTGTCTATTTTTTGGATCTTGCATTCTTGCTTCTCTTGTGACGAATTCTAAATCTTCGACTGGATTTGCATACCTTTGACTAAATTCTTGGAAACTGAACGACCTATGTCTTAACATTTGTCTTGCAATATCTCTAGTTGTTTCAATCTCTAAACAAGCGCTTACCATTTCCAGAGGAGACCAATGTGCATTTTTAATAAGATAAGTTATTAACTTTTCACTTGTTTCTGTGTTTAATTGATTAGATGGGTTTGATACACGAGCACAAAATGCTACCAATTCTTGTGCATCAGAGATACCTTCATCACTAACCTCTTCAGTAGGTTTTGAATAACTTATTAATTTAACTTTCATTTATGTAACTATATTAAAATAAAAAAAATATGTTTTTATTAAGAGCGATAGTTTTTTTTATACTTGTATCTTTAGTTTTAATACTTGGATATCCATTAATAATTGTTTACGACTTAGCAAACGGCGGTGATGGATTCGGTTTATGTGACAATATAGTTACTTGCTCTATTCCAATAAGCGAAGGCCCAAGATTACTAATCTTTCTAATAGGGGCATTTTTCTTTTTAGTATTCTTATTACGTTTAATAATGAAATATTTAAATAGTCTTGAAGAGAATAGTTCTATTCTTTAATTACATAATATATAGATGAAAGAACAACAAAAACGCCAATCCAATTAGTTAAATTGAGAACTTCTTCAACATAAAATACTCCAATTAATAAAGCAAAGACTCCCTCTAGTCCAAACAATAAAGATGCGGTAGAGGCATTTATAAACTTTTGTCCAAATAGCTGAAGATAAAAGGCACAGAAATTAACAAGAATACCTAAAAATAATATTGGATATATGAAATCTATACTTTCTGAAATTTGATTAATCTTCAAAAAAGGAATGCAAAGTATTCCACCTACTAAAGATTGAATAAACATAAGTTGTGAAATATTTTTGCCTTGAATATATCTTTCAACCATTACTATGTGCAGGGCATAACCAGAAGCACAAATTAAAGTAAAGAGATTACCAAATAGTTGGTCTATGCTATTTATTGCAATTAAGAATATTCCAAGAAATCCAAATGTAGAACCTATATAGTTTTTTCTTTCTATTTTTGTTTTATTAATAAATTTTGAAAAGATTGGAGTTAGCACAATATAAAATCCAGTAACAATACCAGAATTTATTGTGGATGTAGTAAGCAATCCTTGTGTTTGAGTTATATATCCAATCCAAAGAAACAGTCCCATTAAAAATCCTGGTTTTAAATATTCTTTTGTTGGGATTCCACCACTAACAAGAAATAAAATAGATGCAATTAAATATCTAAGAAATACAACAGTGGTAGGAGATAGGTCATCCAGCAAGTTTTTTACAATTATAAAAGTTGATCCAAACAATAAAGCTGCAAGGACCAAAGCATTAACTGCTATAACTTTTTTATTCTTAAACATCTGAATAAGTGAACATTAATATATTGTATAAAATAATTATATGAAAAAACAAGTTAAGGTAAAAGAGATTCAAAAGATCTTAGACAAGAAATATCCAAATCCACCAGTTCCATTGAATCATAAAGACCCCTTCACTCTATTAATAGCTGTTTTATTATCTGCCCGCTGCACAGATAAAAAAGTAAATGAAGTGACACCTTATTTATTTGAATTAGCGAATAATCCAAATGAAATGGCTAAACAAAATGTAAATAAGGTTCGCCAAATTGTTAAACCTTGTGGATTATCACCACAAAAATCAAAAGCAATAGTGGGACTATCAAAAATACTAGTAAATAAATATGATTCAGTCGTTCCAAAAAATTTTGAAAAGTTAGAAGAATTACCAGGAGTAGGTCACAAAACAGCTTCAGTCGTAATGAGCCAAGCATTTGGAGTTCCTGCATTCCCCGTTGATACACACATTCACCGATTAGCATGGAGATGGGCATTGTCTACAAGGAAAAGTGTAGAAAAAACTGAAAAAGATTTAAAACGTTTATTTCCTGAAGAATCTTGGAATAAACTACATTTACAGATGATATATTTTGGGCGTGAATATTGTCCAGCGATATCACATAAAAAAGATTTATGCCCTATTTGTAGTAAATATGGTCGTAAGGGGATTAAATAACATGGATATAAATTTATCAATAGCATTTATATTTGGGGCCCTTTCTTTTTTCTCTCCTTGCGTTCTTCCTTTAGTGCCCGGTTATCTTGCTATATTTTCGGAGGTAGAAAAAAATACTCGTGTACGTTTGATTGGTTCAATTCAATTTACTTTTGGATTTACATTAGTTTTTATTTCTTTAGCAGCAATAGCTACTAACATCGGATCTTTCTTTTCTCAAAACTCTCAGTCTTTATCGATGTTAAGTGGGGTGATAATAATTATTTTTGGTCTAATACTTTTCTTTCCAAATATGAACCAAAAATATTTTTATAGCGCAAACTATGTCGATTTAAATCGATTTAAAAGTTTTAAAAACTTTGTTCTAGGTTTAACGTTTGCTTTTGGATTTACCCCATGCATAGGACCAGTCTTAGGAGCACTTCTTACTTTATCTTCAAACAAACAAACAGTAAGTGAGGGCATACTTTTATTATCTGCATATTCTTTAGGATTAGCCATTCCATTCATATCAATGCCTTTACTTTCTTCAAAAGTCAATCTTAAAGGAAGGTTTATTATTAAATTTCAACAATATTCAAATAAAATATCTGGAAGTGTTCTAATTTTTATTGGTTTTTTAATATTCTCTGACAGGATGTACATTCTTGCTTCAATATTCCAAGACTTATTTATTTATTTAAAACTTGATTGGTTAAGTACAATATAAGAATGCAATATTTGAAACTAGATAAAGTCCTAACTTTTGAAGGAGAAGATGCAGTTTCATTTTTAGATTCACTGATCTCGAATGAATTTGTTGAAGGAAAAATAGTTCCATCTTTTTTACTTTTCCCTGATGGAAAGATAAATTACTGGTTCTTAACTGAAAAAAATGGTCAAGTTGTAAATATATACCAAAACAAAGATGAATTATTAAATATAAAAGAAACTTTAGAAAAATACAAAATAAGAATTAATTGTGAAATAGAGATAAAAGATATAGATGTCTATTTAAAAATTAATCCAGATACATTTGAATCAGGATTTGAGAATAGCTATACAGGAAAAGATTTGGTGACTTGGAATGAGATAACTTTAAACACCGAACTACCAACCACAGATACAATACAAAATGGACTATTACCTAATGAAACTAAATGGCTTCTAACATTTCTTAATTTTGAAAAAGGATGTTTCCTGGGTCAAGAGCCTGTATCAAGAGTAAATTTTAGAGGAAGACCAAGGCGAAAATTGATAACAAACGAAACTGGTGTTCAAGAATTTATTAAAATTTAACTTATAAGCTAAAAATTGCTCCCTTGTCATATCTTTCTAAAGCAAATTGTACAATTGGTCCTACTGATAAAACCATAACCACCGTTCCATATCCGTAGGAACCCCCAAGCATGACTCCAATTATAAATGCTGTAAAGTCGATTGCTATTCTTGTAGCTCTAATGCTTGGTCCCATTTTTGAAATACCTGTCATAATTCCATCTCTTGGACCTGGACCAAGACCTGAACCTATGTATATTCCTACACCCATCGCAAAAACAACAGTGCCAAAATATAGATACAAATGTCTAAGCCAAAATAAATCAGGAGTTGGTAAGAAGTACATAGTCAAATCAATTACATTACCGATTGTAAGTATATTAATTATTGTTCCAATGAAAGGCTTTTGTTTTAAAGGAATCCACCCTAGAAGCAAAATAAATCCCGTAATTACTCCAGCGAATCCGATCTTTACATTTATTAATTGACTAAAACCATCATGAAAAACATCCCACGAGTTTAAGCCCAATTTAGCCTCAATGGTAAAAGCAAGACCAAAACCACATAAAAACAAACCAAATAATAATTGAGGCAACCTTTCTAATATTTGTTTATTCATTTTTTCCAAATAATTCTTCTAATACATTTATGTTCTCGGGACACAGTTCATAAATAGAGTGAAATCTTATAATTGGAATTATTCTGTTTTCCTTTTTTACTTCTATTCCATTTTGAATAAGTATGTTTTGAATCGAAAATAAAGATGTTTCTTCATCTTTCCAATTGTTTGCTTCATTACATACTGATTTTCCAATTTCAATAACAATTTCGTCACTGAAAGTATTAAGTGTTTTATCTGCATCAGCTATACGTAATTGATTTATATAACTATCACCGAATCTTTCATAAGTAGTAATTGAATAAATTATTATTCCACTCACAAAAATAATAGATATTATAAAACCAATTTTTGATATATTATTCACTACTTCATTATTAACTTAATCAGTATTTAAAAGTAATTAAAAAAAAGTACCCGGAGGGGGAGTCGAACCCCCACATCCGAAGATACTGGATTTTGAATCCAGCGCGTCTGCCAATTCCGCCATCCGGGCTTACTTAAAGATTATATTTGATATATCCAAAAATGAGAGAATTTATTTTTTAAGTTTACAATGGTTTAATGATTATTCTTATTGATGGATTTAGTGTTGCTTTTAGGGCTTTTTATGCTTTGCCGGAGACTTTAATTACATCAGATGGAACCCCAACAAATCTTATTCATGGGTTTCTTTCAATGATCAACAAGGTAGTAAATGAATATAAATCAGAACAAATGATTGTTACATGGGATTTGCCTGGGAAAACTTTTAGAAATGATATATATAAAGAATATAAATCAAATAGATCTCCAGCGCCTGATAATTTTAAGGTGCAAATACCTCTTTTACATGAGTTATTAGATTCATTTAATATTCCTCAAGTTTCAGAAGCAGGTTATGAAGCTGATGATGTCCTTGGGTCCTTAGCAAAAAAATATAATGAAAAAGGAGAAGAAGTATTCATTGTTACTGGAGATAGAGACACTTTTCAGTTAATTTCAAAAAATACGAAGATACTTTATACAAAAAGAGGAATATCTGAAATAGACGTTGTAGATGAAAAGTTTTTTACTAATAAATATGGATTTAAAACAGAACAATACATTGAATACTTAGCACTAAAAGGAGATCCATCAGATAACATTCCTGGTTTACCTGGAGTCGGAGAAAAAACTGCAACATCGTTATTAAAAAAATATAAAACAATAGAAGGAATTTATAAAAATTTAGATGATTTAACACCAAAAATAAAAAATTCATTTGAAGAAAATAAAGAAATGTTAAAAACAAGTAAAGACTTGGCAACCATTAGAACAGACTTAAAAATAAAATTACCGAAAGTAAAATTAAAAGATACAGCATATTTTTCAGATGAAGTTTTAGAAGCTTCTCAAGATAAAGTAAAGAAACTTGAATTAAATAAATATATTTCATCATCAAATCCTCATGAAGAACAAAATAATGAAAATGAACATAATGACGATTTATTAATAACTAATCAATTAGAAGGTCTACAGTTGATGATTAATTATGAAGAACAATTGTATTACATAAATTCAGATAACTATGGAAAATACTCAGGTAAATTATCAAATTTAGATTACTTTATATCTTTGAACACACAAAAGCTTATAAACAAAAATGAGGAAGGGGTAAGTAATTTAAAATTTGATGCATATGATTGCATACTTTTCTTGAAAGATCCAAGCATTAGGCCTGATAATTTATTAAGTATCTCTAAATATCTAGATAGGACTTCAGGCATAACAAATAAATCAGAGGTCTTAGATTATCTTTTATTTTTTCAAAAACATTTTTTATATATATCTAAAGAAGTACAAACATTTAAAAATGAAAAAAAACTTTTTAGAATTTATGAAGATTTGGATTTTCCTCTTTTATCAATATTAGATTCTATGAATAAAAAAGGAGTAAAGGTATCTAAAAATAAAATAGAGACATTATCTAAAGAAATTAATTATGAGTTAGATTTACTTGATAAAGAAATAAAAAATATTACCAAAAAAGATTTCAATTTAAATTCACCGAAACAATTATCTGAAATCTTATATGTTGATATGAAGTATCCAATAATTAAAAAGACTCCAAAAGGAGCTCCTTCAACAGATGCTTCAGTTTTAGAAGAATTATCTAAATCTCATGAACTTCCAAAATTTATTCTTAAATACAGAGAGTATGAAAAGCTTAGATCAACTTATATAGAAGGATTAAAAAATGAAATTGTAAAAAATAGAGTTCATACATCTTATAACCTATTTGGAACAACGACAGGTAGGCTTTCATCTGAAAAACCAAACTTACAAAATATTCCTAATAAAACACAAATAGGTCAAAAAATTAGAGAGTTTTTTATAGCCGATTCTAATCACTCATTCATTATTGCCGATTACTCACAAATAGAATTAAGAGTACTTGCTCACTTAAGTAAGGATAAAAATATGATCGGTATGTTAAAAAATAGAGATGCTGATATACACTCTGAAACTGCTGCTCGAATATTTAATATAGATATAGATTCCGTTTCAAAAGATATGAGGAGAAAAGCTAAAGAAGTAAATTTTGGTTTAATTTACGGAATGGAGTCTTTTGGTTTATCTAAAAGTTTAGATATACCTAAAAAAGAGGCCACTGAATTAATTGATTCATATTTTAATCAATTTCCAAAAATTAAAGGCTATTTAGATTCTATTGTAAAAAATGCAGAAAACTCTACTTTTACTGAAACACTATACGGGAGGAAAAGATTCATTAGAGAGTTAGCTTCTTCTAATTTTCAATTAAAAGCTATGGGAAAAAGAATTGCAATGAATGCCCCTATTCAAGGGACAGCTTCAGATATCATGAAAATCTCTATGATTAAATTAGAAGATAAAATTAAAAAACTAAATTCTACTGATATAATTTTACAAATTCATGATGAGATAATTATTCAAACCCCTGATGATATTGCAAGTAAAACTGCTAAATTAGTACAAAAAGAAATGGAAAATGCCACCATTTTAGACGTTCCTTTATATGTTGATATAAAACAAAATAAAAATTTAGCTAATTTTAATAATTAGTTTGTAAATATCATAGATATGTTATTCTAAAAGTCGCAATACTATGATTGGAAAAAATTACATATTATGACAGATAATTTAGATGAGAATTCTAATTCTTCGAATGTCGTTGAGATTCCAGATGATGCTAAACCTGAAGACTTTCCAGATCTTTTAGAAAAAACTATTGTCACCTTTAATACGGGAGATGTTATTGAAGGTACTGTAGTAAGAATTGATAGAAATGAAATATTTGTAGATGTTGGATATAAATCTGAAGGAGTTATTCCTTCAAGAGAATTAACAGTAAGGAAATCTATAAATCCTAACGAAATTGTTAAAGAAGGCGAAAAAATTAAAGCCTTAGTTTTGGATAAGGAAGATGATGAAGGCAGATTATTATTGTCTGTTAAAAGAGCTTTATATGAAAAAGCATGGGGAGATATTCAAAAAGTTGCTGATGAAAAAACATCAATTAAGGGAACAGTAATTGAATCAGTAAAAGGCGGCTTGATAGTAGACATTGGTGTAAGAGGATTTTTACCAGCCTCACTTATAGATGTAAGGAGGGTAAAAGAATTAACTTCTTATATTGGGGAAGAAATAGAAGCTAAAATTCTTGAACTTGATAGACAAAGAAATAATATTGTACTTTCCAGAAAAGCCCATCTAGAAGAGGAACAGTCTGAAGAACGACAAGGGTTTCTTGAAGACTTAGAGGTTGGAGACATAAAAGAAGGCAAAGTTTCATCAATTGTAAATTTTGGAGCTTTTGTGGACATTGGTGGAATGGATGGCCTAGTTCATGTCTCCGAACTTTCTTGGAGACATGTAGAGAATCCTAATGAGATTGTAAAAGTTGGAGATAAAGCAACAGTCAAAGTATTAGAAATTGATAATGACAAAGAAAGGATATCACTCTCAATAAAACAAGTTACAGAAGATCCTTGGTTAGATTTTGAATTAAGTTTTAATGATGGGGACATTGTAGATGGTGAAGTTACAAAAGTAGTACCATTTGGCTCCTTTGTAACTATTGGAAAAGGGGTAGAAGGCCTCGTTCATGTATCTGAAATTTCCATTGATAAGGTAGATTCACCTGAATTGGCATTAGCAATTGGAGAAAAAGTTAAAGTTAAAATCATTGAATTAGATATTCCCAAAAGACGTGTCAATCTTTCTATAAAACAAGCGGATCCAGAATGGAAAGAAGTTGAAGAAGAAAAAAATGAACCTAAAACGCATTCTTCTCAAACAGATAAAAAGTCAGAGTCAGATGATGAAAAATCTACACGTCAAAAAGTGGAAGGCGTAGACGAATCATTAGATAATATCCTCCAAGAGCTTAAAGATCGTGGGATAGGCAATACGGATTAGATATAAATTTAATAACAACTTATTCTTATATCTATGGATAAAAAAGCAATAGTAATTACTGGACCTATTGGTAGTGGTAAATCAAAAGTTTTATCAATAATTAATAGATTAGGTTATAGCACTGTTGATTTGGACGTTGTTTCTGGAGATATATTATTAAGTGAGAAATCTAAAGAGTTTCTTTCTAAAAATTTTCCATCTGCTTTAATAAATGGTCATGTTTCAAGAGAGAATATTGCAGAAATAGTATTTAGCGATAAGAGTAAATTAGAAATATTAGAAAATTATTTACATCCAAAAGTATTAATTAAGTTAAACGAAATTATTAAAAAAAATGATGATATAACATTCGTTGAGGTATCTGCACCAAAAAATTTACATAAAGATTTTCAAACTGTTGTAATTTGGGCATCTGAAGATGAAAGAGTTAAAAGACTGATAGATAGAGGTATGGAAATTAATGATATAAGAAATAGAATTAAATCTCAACCAACTGATGAATGGTGGCAATCTATTGGAACCTTAATAATTAACAATGATTTAGATCAACTTGAAATAGATATTAAAAATTATATAAACGGTTTTATTAATGAGTAGGTTTGAAGTTGTTTCTGATTTCAAACCTGAAGGAGACCAACCAAAGGCAATAGAAAAATTAAGAGAAGGTCTTAATAAAGGTTTTGATTTTCAAACTCTTATGGGTATAACTGGCTCTGGTAAATCAGCAACCATTGCTTGGTTAATTGAAGAGCTACAACTTCCATCTCTTGTTCTAGCTCCTAATAAAGCTCTAGCTGCTCAACTAGCAAATGAATTTAAACAATTTTTTCCTAAGAATAGAGTTGAATATTTTGTATCTTATTATGACTATTATCAACCAGAAGCTTATGTACCTAGAAGTGATACTTTTATAGAGAAAGATGCAAATATAAATGAAGAGATTGATAGATTAAGACATTCAGCAACAAGCGCATTATTAATGAGAGATGATGTGATCGTTGTATCATCAGTTTCTTGTATTTATGGCTTAGGTTCTCCTGAAGAATATAGAAATAAAATCATCCCAATAATTAAAAATAAAGAATTTGATTTAGATACATTACTTACGAAATTAATTAAACAACAATACATTAGAAATGATTTAGTAGTATCGAGAGGATCTTTTAGATTAAAGGGAGATACATTAGATATTTTTCCTGTTTACGAAGAGACAATATATCGCATAGAATTTTTTGGTGATGAGGTCGAGAGCATATTAAGAATTGATCCAGTTACAGGTGAAATACTTGAAAAGTTAAATGAGTTAGCAATATTACCGGCTACACATTATGTGTCTTCTGATGAAACTATGAAACATGCTCTTGAAAAAATAGAGTTAG
>PBPX01000061.1 GCA_002724835.1 Actinomycetota bacterium
GCCTTGGGAGAAGAAACGCTGGGACATTCAATCCCACGCCTACTGCTGGGCTTTGGACGCAGACAAATTCAACTTAGCTGTTTTCGCTAACGGCCAGTACCAACACATCCCGATAGAACGCACCCAAGAACACATCGACGCTTTCATCGAAATGTGCTGGTCCATCGTTCCGCTAATGACAGCAAACATCGAACCTTGGCCCATGAACTGGCAAGGCTGGCACTGCTCACCCAAATGGTGTCCCGTGTGGCAGGCAGGCGAATGCCGTGGCAAGCACCTCGGGGAGAAGCCGTGGTGAGCGAGGTTCACTATCTGCTAGTTTGTGCCGTGGGCCGTTTCTGGTATGATTCTCAAAGATCTGTTGGAAAAAGACATCCAAAGGGAGGATGAAATATGACAGACAATGCAAAAATTACGGTGAGTTTCACTCAAAAGGTGAGCGAAGCCCCGTATGAAACAGCGGACTATTCGCTCTCCATAGAGCGAACTGTCCCCGAGTCAATGGGCGAGGAAGGCATCATGGCTGAAGCCACTTCCCTGTTCGCTGACGTGAAGAATGAGGTGCTTAAGCAAGCAGGGCAGGAAGTTGACCTTTCCCCTGATGGCGTGGTGATGCGTCGCTTGAAAAGCGGCGTTTCCAGGCCTGACGGTGATAAGCCCACCTCATCTGAGGAAGCCCCTGCGAGTAGCGCTCCAGTACGACCGAAAGCTTCCGCTCCAGCAGGAGGGAAAGTAACTGGCCGTGTCTACAAGCGTGTACCCTTGTGCGTCGGCAAACAAGCCGACATTCGTCAAGCAGGATGGAACCTTATAGCGTTCCAACCACCAGAATGGCAAGACGAAAACGGTGAAGTAATCGAAGTGTACAAAGTCAAAGAAAAGGCTGATGGCACGACAGATAAAACAAACCGTGGCACAAACTATCCAAACTTTTCCATTGGTAAAGATGCTCTTGCACGCCTCGGGTTCGACGTGAAGCAAGACTTCGGAATGTGGGTAAATGATGGGGACAGCAATGTGCCTCTCACCGTATTCGACCAAGCCGCAGGCGAAACGCAAGCGGATGCGGTTGAGTGGGATTGGGTATCCCGCCGTCAGGATCTCCACAGCTAAATGGAAACCCAGGGAGAAGCCGTAGAGCTTTCCGAGGCCGAGGTCGATGCCCGTTTAGCGGGTGTCGATCTCGACCTACTGGGAGAGCAACAATACAAATGGTTCCGCCCCACTTCAGCGGCAGTGGATGAGTGGGTGGACTATGCCCAACGTGGTGACGACTGTTACTACATGGGTCTTTCAGACATAGACCAAAAGATGAGAGGGATCTGGCCTAGCGACGTTCTTGTTGTCACAGGCAGGGCTCACAGCGGCAAGTCGGCTGTGGTTCTCTCTTCAATGGCAACGAACTTACTACAGAATCCAGACTTTCATGGAGTTATCTACACCCCCGACGAACCAGAGATCTTGGTTGTCTCGAAACTTTTCGCTTTACTTTACCAACGCAATCTTGCGGAGGTGGAAGATGGCTTGCGGACTCAGGATCCTTCCGTCATTCAAGAAATCGAAGAAGCCAAAGTTTCCTTCCTAGATAGAATCAAAATTTTCCCAAACGCCATGTCTTTCGAGCATATGTCGGAAGCCATGCGTGAATGCGAGGACTACTGGCAAGCCAAAGCTGGCTTTGTCATGGTTGACTTCCTTGAACAGCTACCACAGGCCAGCGGATACGAAGGCGTATCCAAAGTTCTCAAAGGGCTGAAGGAATGGTCAGAGGCAGAGAAAATGCCAACCGCTCTCATTCACCAATCTGGGAAAGCGTCACACCGTGGCAGTTCAAGGGGAATGGATGATGGCAAGTTCAATGCAGATGAATATGCTATTCTTCAATTAAACGTATTTAGGAAACGTGATGACCCAAAGCTCTCGGACGCTGAACGACTCATGCACTCGGTTTCAGTCTCGCTGGACCTCTGCAAGAATAAGCGACCGCCATGCCACGTCACGCATGATCCCATTGACTATTACATGGACCCTAACTGCGGCCTCGTCAGAGACTACTTCGAGTCTGATATCCCAATGGATGACCGATGGGTGGAGTAGAAGAGTTCGCTGAGCTTCACAAAGGCGGCTTCATCGCTAACGTAGCGAAAGGAGTAAAGCCCCTCACCCGACAGGGGAACTATGTTGAGGCGTATGGCGAAGAATACGAAGAGCTAGTAAAGAAGCACTTAGAAGGCGACGCCAACATCGGTGTGTACCCTCTCTGGCAAAAGAACGGTGTTTGGATGGTCAACTGGGGAGCAGTTGACTTAGACGAAGGAGAAATATCAGACGTTCATTCAAACAACTTACAAAAACTCCTCACGAAAATGGGTATTACCTCTTGGAAAGAGCCCTCTCGCTCCAAGGGGTACCACGTTTGGGTCTATCTTGAAGCACCAATGGCAGCCAGCTTGGTTCGCCAAGCTCTTATAGGTGCTTGCAGGATCGTGGATGTCCCCACTCGCGAGGTGTACCCCAAACAAGAATCTTTAGCTAAAGATTCCATAGGGAATTGCTTAAGGCTTCCCTACCCTGGGGGTCGCACTCCTGGCAGGCAAGAAGTTGAAGGCTATTCGTGGCAAAAGTTCACGAAAGAAGCCTTAGAAAACAGAACGCCTCCAGCGATAATGCGAAAGTTACTTCCCCTCCATGCCGCGACTGAGCCGAAGAAACTGAAGTATGTTGATCGGGGTTTTCGGCTGGATGGGGAGTTTCTGGGGTTAGCTAAAGAACTGTGGGAACAACACGAACACGAAGATCGCAGCAAAGCGCTCTTTGGGTTCGCTACCAGTTTGATCTGGCAAGAGTTCACATACGAAGCGACACTGGATTGGGTAAGAAGATTCGATGATCGCTTACAGAAGTTCACAGACCGAACAGACAGAGAACGGCAACTTCGTAATCTTGTTGATAGAGCAGTGGTGGCAATAGGCGATAGACGTGCCTAAGTCCTACAAATTTACGGTTCCAGTGCGCCCAAAGGTCAAGGGTCGCCCTAGGTTCTCTAAAAAAGGCTATGCGTACACTCCTAAAAACACTCGGGACTACGAGAACGCAGTCAAAGAACATTACAAAGGCCCCCTCTTTGAGGGGCCGATAAGCATGAGTGTGGTTCTGAGCAAAGAGAAAGCTCAGATAACCATCACTCCGCTAGAGGTAGAGGAAAGCAAACTCCGAGGAGATACTACCAACTACCTTAAAGCGATAGAAGATGCCTTAAATGGCATCGCCTATAAAGACGATATTCAAATACAGAGGATCGTCGGGAAGAAAAAATGAACAAACCATTCCACCAAGGGTCCTATCAAGAACGCTACTTAAAGATGGGCGACGAAGCTGAAACAGCTTTTGAGGAAAGAAACGACTCTTGGGTTAGGTACGGTTTGAACCGTCCACCTTTCCACATACACAAAATGCCGTTGGGAGTAAGATATACTCCTGATTACTTACAAGGAAACCCTCAGCGGCTAGTAGAAGTGATGGGAATGGGCAAAACGCCGCTGAAATTGAAACTAGAAAAAATATCTGCGTTGTCCTGGTGGGATCACTCGGGAATGGACTTATACTTTTGGATCTGGTCATCAACCCGACAGAATTTCGCTGCGTTGACATACAGCGAAATGGTAAACATCATCAATAAAGAAGATGTACCGTTGGGGAAGTTTCCTGAGGGCAAAGCTTATTTCTCTATAAGCTCAAAACTATTGCCCTGGGACGATGGACAATGAATTTGATCCTGAAGCATTCTTTCAAGCGTTAAAAGATTACAAGTTTCCGTCGCTAAGACCTCAAAGGTCACGAGCGACGGTAACAGACACAGAATGGTATCGAGCCGTAAGGCTCTACCATATTCCCGAAACGGAGGCGGAAGCTCTTATGAGCGCCGCCCCTTTCGAGGAACCTTCTGCCTCTTGGGAAAGCGTTTACAGAGATGAAGGGGACTTGATAGATGCCGTTGAAAAGGTTTTCGACTCTCTAAGCGACGACGAACAATGGCTATATCACATGCTTGTAGATGTTGGGTTATCCCTACGCTTCGTAGCACGAGTGTTGGACATCCCTAAAACTACGTTGGCGCGCAGAAGAGATGAGCTTGCTGCCAAAGTTCGCAGTAATCTCCTTCAGCATGAAGCTGTGTGGAGAAAGCTCAAAGATTAATCCTCTAAATCTGACTTGGCGTTGACGCATGTGGTCAGGAAACCCGTGAAGCCTTGAAGCCAGTTCATCAAACTGGTCAAGGCCATCAAGTTGCCTCCAACAGCATCATCCCAAGCGTCAAGTATCTCAGTGACTTCTTCAGAAGTAAAAGTAAAGAGAACGCCTAGGTCACCATTCATCCATTGAGCATGGGTGCCGTCTTGCATGTCGAGAGTACCACGAGTCTCTAAAAGGGTTAGTTCGATCTCTTCTTCGATCTCCAACCCTTCTTCTGCCATCCAGTCTGCCCAGATGTCATCAAGAGCCTCATCGTCCCCCACAGATGTCACCGAGCCAGACGTTGCTTGGCTAGCGACTTCAGAGCCGCTATGCCAGCCGCAGCCGCTGCTGATGCAGCAGCTTTGAAGCTTGATACGTCTGTGACAACAAGAATGGCGAGCCCTGCTTCGACCGCAGTCCAAACAGAACGCTCAATCCAGTCACCCCAGTCAAATGGTTTCTTGGCTGAACCTTCAGTCATTTTACTTCCCAAACGGGCGTCCGCCCGAATCTTGATTACCTAGTGCCGTGGAGCGTAAAAACGAAGCTGCTTCTTTAGCTTTCATTCCCATCGCTTCAGCATTGTCAACAGAAGAGGAATCCTTCCATTGTTTACTTTCTTTAGGCATTGCTACCTCACTTCCTATAATAGGGCAACTTTGGCCCATTTATGCAAACAAGACATCCCAAGTTTGTACGCCTACAACCCCATCGGCTTTAAGGAATCCAAACTTTCTTTGAAATTCTTTGACGGCTCTGGCCGTATTTCGGCCAAAAATGCCGTCAATACCACCAGGTTCATGCCCCAAGTCACTTAATCGTTGCTGTACTGCCCTGACAGCCTCTCCACGGCTCCTACGGCGAGCGGAGAGGGGGGAGTGTGATACTACCCCCTTTAACTTATCTACATGCGCTGTAATCGACGCCCAGTCGATCTGAGCCCAATCTCCTTCATCGACGGGCATCCCTGCGCGAAGCCAGTCATAAAGCCAATTACCAGGGCAAGTTGAATTACCC
>PBPX01000062.1 GCA_002724835.1 Actinomycetota bacterium
AATAATAACTGTCTACCAGGAGTATCATTTCTAATATCTAATGAAACTGGGGATACTGCATTAAAAGATCTTCCTATAATATTCCAATTTCTAATAGGTTTACCATTTAATATATCACTTTTTTCTGGTAGTTTATCTCCAGCAAAAGGTTCTAAAAATTGGTTTCTGTTTCTTATTGAATCCCACATATCAGAATTTAATTCTTTCATGTGTGGATTAACCCATTTACCAAACTCATTTCTTAAACCTGCAAGTGGTACACTATTATTTAATATATTAGCACCTGCTTTATTTAAGGCACCTGGTTTCATTTGTGCAATTTGCATCATCTGATCTAAACCAGACATATATGTTTTACCTGTTAAACCTCTACCTATAACAAATGCAGCAGCTTGTAAACGTTTCTCAGCCCACTCACTACCCATAAGTTCCATGTTATCACCTATATCAGCAATAGCAGAGAAGATAGTATTATAAGGTTCTAATGTAGTATAATCAAATCCTACATCACCTATATATACATGGTTAGGTTTCCACCCTGCATTAATCCAATTCTGTTTAAGCTGTCTATCAGCAGGACCATTACCAGTTAACTGTCCAGCCATGTACATACCTGCAAAGGCTGTAACTGTAGCTGCACCAACTGCCTGTCTACCTGCAAATAGGTTTTTAGCATTAGCTAAATCATTAGCATTTTCAATGCCATACTTAAATAGAGGAGTGAAATCATCACCTGTATGTCTAAGTATATCTATTGATTCCTTATGTAACGCACCAAGTAATGGGGTGTTTTTATATGTAAAGTTTAATCCATTAATACCTGTTCTAGCAAATAGATAGAAAGGTCTTACTAATGGTTTATCCTTTAATAAGTTATCTAACTCCTTAGACCAACCTGTTAATTCAGATGTTAATGTTACTTCTTTAAACTGTTTATTTAACCAAGCATCATGTCCTAAATCTAAATTACCATCAGCATCTAGAAGGTTTTTATAATGAATATCTTCAGCTTGCTTCATAAGATCTGCAGAGAATTCAACATGATCTCTACCAGCAACTTCTAAAGCTTGCCTCATTCCTATCTCTTTAGATCTAGCTCTAGCTAATAACCACTTAAATGTATCATCAGTAGCTGCTAAAGCACGTGGAGACCAACTAAGTAGTTTATTATTATTAAGATTCCTAGCTATATTTGCTAAATAGAAAGCAGCTTTATCACCTGTATTACCGTTTTTCTCTGTCCACTCACCAAATAAATGCCAATTAGCATCTCCTCTAGTCATCGGTTCAGAGTATCTAGTTCGAATATCAGCTATATCTGCATTAAATTTAGATTTTAAACTTTTTCTAAATACTTCTGTTGCTTCTGGTATAAGTTCAAACATACCTTTAAGCTTTGCAATAGAAGCTTTCTGGCTTGCTACATCACCAGTAAACGGTCTTCTAAGTGTAGCTCCAGCTGCTTCATTAATAGCATTTAGATAAGAGTTAGTAGTTGTACCAAGTAAAGCTCTAAGAGGTGTTTTAGGGCCACTAAGTATGCTATTTACCATAACACCTTGTAGTTCTGTTATTAAAGCACCTGTCTTAACTTTACCATTAAACTCTCCTCCACTAATCTTTTGTCTCATCCAAGCATCAAAATCTTTCCAATTATGGATATCATTAGATACTTTAAATACATCCAAGATACCTTCAGCTAATTCATCAGAGTCACTATTCTCTAGCATCTGCATCATTAACCTAACACCATCTTGTGATTCTTGGTTAAGTTTAACTGATCTTTCTGCTACAATTTCTTCTATCTCTCTAATCATATCTGGTGTTAAATCTCCACCAGCATCTTTCATTCTCTTTGTAGCAAGATCCCAAGTAAACTGAGTCTTCTTAACTTCTGCTAAACCCATTGTAAGGTTCTTAGCAATATTACGCATAGGACCATCTTTAGCAAAGATATCTCCTTTACCTAATTGCTCACCTGTTGCATCAGCATAATCTCTTAATCGTTTTAGAAGTGATTGATTAACAGCATCTGCTACTTGCATATTTTTTACAACAAACTTTTTAACATCATCTAATTGTTTGCCTGGTTTAAGTTCAGTATTAAAAATCCTTGCATCCCAGAATTCTTCTGGACTTAATCTACCAGCATCACGACCCATTACTTCTTTGATGCTTTCTAATGTACCTCTACTCCAATTACCAAATCTTCTTTGTAATGGATTGAGTTTAGATAATTCATCAGCAAATACAGGGTTATTCCAGAATTCATCAAATTTATTATCTAACCAGAAATCAGGTATACCAGACTTACTAAACTCTGCTCGTTCAATAGGTGTAAAGATTTCATCTACACTACCACCTTCTATACCAATTTGACCTCTGATTTCATCAGCTTGATTTCCTATATTATATACATCATTTCTGATACCTGCTTTACCTTGACCAGCCATATAATCATCATTCTTGTAACCACCGAATGGAGAATCTAATTCACCATCTGCAGCCCAAGGATCATTCCATTTACTTCCTGGACCTTCAGCAGCCATCTTTATTTGATCTTCAGCAGCATTTTCAATATCACCTAATACTTGATTACGTGCTCTCCAAATGTCTTCTGGAGCTTGAAACTTAGGTTTAGCTCTTGTACTGGATTGCATTATTTTCCAGTTTTCTGGACCCATTTGACGTGCTACTTTTCCAAGACTTCTAAATAATATATTACCTGCTAATAAACCACCAGAATCCCATGCCATTTCACCACGCATAAATTCTAGTTTTCTACTCCATGGACTTTCCATACCATGAGCTAATTGTAAGCCACTTACATTCATCTCTGGATGAGCATCTAATATTGCTTTAGTCTCTTTACTGCTATGGAACGTCTGCATAGCATTACTATTTATATCTGTAAATATATTAGTTGGAATAGTTTCAGTAGCCCAAGTAAAAGCAATAGCCTTACCACCAGTAGCAACAAATCCAACAGGATTTGCCATAGTTATATTAGTAGCAGCTCCAGGATAAAAGAAACTAGCTGCAATAGCTGGAGAATACCTACCCAATTCAAACATGATTGGATCACTCCAGACTCTGTTAACTGGGTTTCTAACAGCGTATCCTAATGAATCTGGGTTTTTATGATTTAAAATTATATCATCTAATACAGCATCTTTTGATTCGAATGCATCTTCATTAAACCAGTCATCACCTGTTCCTAAGAACTTTTCACTTTGAGCAAAACCTGCAGTAACTTTTTCAAATCCACTTAAGAATCCAGCAGTTGTTTCAGTCAAACCTGCTAAAGACGAGGCTCTAGCTTGTTCACCATCCAACTCATCTTCTGGGCCTAGTATACCTTTTCTACGCTGATGATAATAAGGGATCATAGGAGTAAGATTAGCAATCGCACCTAAACGTGCTCTGAAATCTTTATTTTCTAAACTTGTTAACCACTTATCTGTTAGTTCTCGCTCTCTTTCAGGAGAAATTGGTCCCATTCTAGAGGTATCAAACCAATCTGAGAAACCTATCTCACCATCTTTATTACGATCAAACTTAGCTGTAAGTCTTTCACTATTACGTAAAGTAGTAACAAGTTCTAATGTAGCTTCTAGGTTTATATCTCCACCAGCTTTATGATATTTTTCAAATGGTTGTCTTTCTTCATCATCATATTGTAAATGAACATTAGCTCTATCAGCTAGTTGTGCATCTACACCAGTAGCTAGTACTTCTTGTACATTAACTAAGCCTGTAGTAGGGTCTTCTTGAAACCTATTAGGGCCATAAGTTTTAGCTGCTTCTTCTACTTCTGGAGTAACAACTTCAGTCTCTTCTGGTAACATGCCTTCGGCTTGTTCAGCTTGAGCTTGATTCTCTTCTTCTATTTGAACAGGTGTTCTCCAGTCTTCTTCAGGGTAAGCATTTTGGATTTCTTCTACTTGATCATCATACCCTTCTACTTCCATAGTGGTATCTGTATTTTCGATACCTGGATCAAATGTTAATTCATCCATTATGTGACACCTCCTGTGTACCAAATTGGAAGATTCTCAGGTTGATCGAAAACAGAAGTTCCTCTACCAAACCTTTGACCATCTCTTAATGAATTCATTGCATATAAACTTGTTTGTTGAGATGGATAATTCATAGCTCTAGAAACTCTTTGATCTACAGCTCTAGACCCACGTGGATCTGGTATAGTATTGCCATTTGCATCTTCACCTGTGAGCAATTCTAATGCTTTAGGTCTTTCAGCAGGATTCAAACCTTTATGTCCAGCAGCTTTAAGTTGAGCATCAACTAAACCCCACCAGCCACCTTGTCTGGCATTTCTACCACGTGCTATACCTTTATAATATTGTAAAGCACCTTTGTCCATATATAGACCTCTACGACCATGCTTCTCTACATTGGTTGCAATAGTAGTTATTTGACGATGACCATAATCTCCACCAATAACTTTCGTAGTTACACTAGTTGGATCATCTAATATCTCTTGTTTAGCACCACGTATTCTAGCTACTCTAAGATGCCCAGGTTTTAATTCCTTTTCAATAGCTTGTCCAGTAATAACATATTTACTACCTTCACCATTAGCTCTAATTTCTGCAAGTACACCCATTGAATCAGGTATCATTTCACCTGTTTCTTTATCTGTAACTTGTTGAGCATGTAGAGCATGATGACTGGCTTCTGCTGATGAGTAACCCATAGCAATATATCTATTATATTTCTGAGCATAATCAGCTTTAGCATTCTCCATAGCTTCTACATAAGCAGGACTCTTCTCATTACCTTTGATACCCATGTTAGTAAATGCTGTGTCAAGATGAGCTTTAATCTTCTTCTCAGCACCATGTTTCTTAAGAGCTGCTTCTTCTAATCTAGTAGCTTCTTTTCTATGTTCTAAAGCGGCTTTAGGATGGAATGCATCTAATTGTTCATTAGATATATATCCATTCTGACTAGCCATAAGAGCTTCAATTTGCTGCTTATCTTCTCTCTCATCTCTCATACTAGCAGTTTCATATTTAGTAATCTCTGGAGGTATGGGAAGCCCTAATCTACCAAAGTCTCGCTTAATCTCATTTACTCTTTGAGTACTTAATCCATCTGGATTATTTCTAGCTTCTTTAATGAATTCATTTTTCGTAGCAGTACCAGCTGATTCTAACCATTTTTCTTCAGCATTAATTTCTTTGACATAACCTTCTCTAATTTTTCTCTTAATTTCTTGTGTCCTTTTAGGCCATTGTTGAGAGAATGTTGTACCAACCTTTACACCTAATTGTCTGCACATTTCTACAGACATAGGTTGATCTAATATTTTATTTGCATACTCTGGGTTCTGAAGTTGTACACCATCAGCTATAAGTATTTCTTCTACTGCTTTCCAAGCACCTGCATTACCTAATAATTTACCATCTGTATCAACAGTAGCAGAATTCACAACTAGCAATTTCTCTACATCAATAGCAGTCTTTTCAGATCTCTGCCATTCTAACATAGCTTTTTGCTGAGTATTCATAGAAGATTCTATGTTATACCTTTCTCTATATTTAGCCCTTTGAGATTCCTTTGCCTTTTCAATAGCAGCTTCAGTCTTAGACATCTGTAACATTTCAGGAGAGAATCTATCTACCCCATGTCGTTCTCTAATCTCATCTGCAATTAATTCAATGGCTGCCTGTTTCATAGGGAAAGCCATATTATTATCCCTAATCTCTTGAGGCGTGAAGGTGATACCAGCAAGTGTATATTGCTTTGTACTATTCTGTAATTCGTGAGCTAGCTTATCTTCAAATGTATCATTAAATACACGTAATTTTTCTTGAGCATAACCTACTTGTTGCCAAGGGGATAGTTGAGCTAATCTATCAGCATCAGGATAGGCACTTGTACCAGCAGCATCAAGCAATTGCTTCTTTAGCTTTTGGTATTCCATATCCATAGCTTTAGCATCTTCAAATTCAAATGCTAATTCACCCATCTTCTGAGCTTCTTCTATGGCATGCATTCTTTTCTGCACTTCACTACCATGCTCTTCTAACCATTTAGCTTTATCAAGTCTAGCTTTTCTAGCAGCAGCTACACCTTGTGCTTTCTTCTTTTCTATATCATTTTTCTTCCATTCTTGAAGTTCTGTAGAAAAAGGTTCAAGCTTTTCAGTAATATCTCTTACATGATCAATACGTTCTTGACCACGTATATTAGCAGTACGTGTATTAATGTCACGTTGTTGAGCAGTGACAGAACTTATGTTAGCCTTGAGGCGTTCGATGTTTCTATCGTAGGATTTAGACATAGGTTACCTCACGCTGTTTGTCTTTGATGCCAAGGCACTTTACCTACACCTGGAGCTGTATTTGCTTTATATGCTTTGAATCCACTGAACCCTGATTGAGCTAATCCAAGAACTAAGCCTGCTTTACTAGGTCCACGCTCAAAAGATCTATCTTCTGGCGGTGCAAAACCATGTACTGGTGCAAAAGCTACATCCATAAATAACTTATGAGAGTCATTTTTACCAGCTCTCCATTGCTTAGTTTTAGCCATCTCAGTTTCTTTAGTGGCCATTATCTTCTCATGTATAGCATGAGCCTTAGCTCGACCTAATTCAAGTACATCTTTACCTATAGTAGCTCTAGCAGCACTAGCACCTGTTTGTTCAGATGCTCCACCTTGATGCATTTTAGCTATTTTCTCTTCTATTTCTAAATCTTTTGTAGCAAATAATTTCTTTAATTCAAAATCAGTTTCAGACCATTGATCTAACATAGCTGCATAAGTTAGATCCTGTTGATAATCTTGTTCCTGTACATCACTTAGATATTGTACATTATCAAGATTAGCTTGGATTTCGTATTCTCTTTGTTTAATGTAATTATTTCTAGCTTTGGCATTGTTTCGATCTCTAGCAGCAGCAGTTTCAGCGTTGTGTCCTGCTACTTGGCCTGCCATTGATAGGCCCATTGAGATCATTGATACTGGTTCGCACACGGCAAAATTCTATAAAGGTTAATTGGTTAGGACCATGCTTAAGTTCCCGTAAGAACTTGAATCCTAAAAACTTTAGAAGTTTTAGATGAGCGGTATTCCGTTTATCTAC
>PBPX01000063.1 GCA_002724835.1 Actinomycetota bacterium
TAAACATGCGGTCATAGTCTTGGGGAGTTATCCCGTATCGGTGCAAAGTTTTCTTTCTGCGCCATTCAGGTCCCCGTTTGCGTTCGTAGTCACGCATGGCTTGATTGTGGCAGGTACGACAGCGTGAACGTACGCCGAGTTTGCCTGTTGATTGTTTATGGAAATTGGTGAGTGGCTGAGGGTTATCCTGAGAGCACTCTTCGTTGTAACAAGTTTTAGTAATCATTACTTCCTTCCACAGGTCCAGAGCCTCCAAGCTCCTTTAGTGTTGTAAATGTGATGAGCCATCGCCGTATTGGTTGATATGTCATACCGCTTAGCCCAAGTTTTCTTACCAAAAACATTTGCCCAGTAAAATTCATTTACTTGAAAATGGCCGTGGTCAACACCGTTGTAGGCCCGAGGATTACCTAGCGATTCACACCAAACAATCCCCAGAGCCTCCACACAGTCGCTGTCCTCCCATTCATACGAGCAAACAGATTCAGCGATCTGAACTTGTTCCTGTGGAATTTCCACGAAAGAAGCGAAGTCCAGAATACGCCAAATAGCCAGCCAGACGTTCATCTAGTTCCCTCTGGCCTCATCTATTTTTCTATCCCAATACAATGACTCAGCAATTTCACGAGCTTCCATCATCTCGTCATATTCCTCTTCAGTCATGTCCGCATAGGGATCATCTGGTGGGTCTATGGAAAAGTATTCCACGAGTTATCCTTTCTTGTTGAGCAGTTCGACTGCTGCTTCAAAACTTAGGTCATAGGACACGGCATAGGCCCATCCGTCGTAGTCGAGTTGGTTAAAGTCTTTCACCGCTACGACATACGGAGCTTCAGGGAATGGGCATCGCTCCTTAGGGCGCTGCACCATGATCCTGAACCAGCCAGGATCATTACCTATCGGTACCTTGTGAATAATGGGGTACCCATTGGACTCTGTAACCTCATTCATTTCTCCCTCCTTCTGGGAATTTAATTACATTATCTGAACAAATTGTGGGCTTGCGAAAGAGTTCGTCCTCTGCATTTAGAGCCCTCAACGCCATCAACAAGCAGTGTTCCGTTTCCACCACTGCTTCTTCCATCGACTGAGCCATGAGTCTCATCATGTGCATCGAGTCATGGACGGTATCGAATAGCTCAAGCAAGATCTCATTCTGCTCGTCAGTTAATTGACCCATTGGCCCTCCTTGTCTTTCTGTGGAATTTCCACAGATCTACACTCCTGCCAAGATGTGCTTAACTTCCAGAGCCTGCACAGCCTTCTCGGTCAGAGGTAACTTGCCCATCACAACATTGCGGTGATGGCGCTCATTCTTAGACCCACTGGCCTTACTTACTCGCAGATCCTTCTGCTCATACGCCTGCACAGCCATAAGAGCCCCCCAAGCAGTCCCGATAATGTGGGTGTTGTTGGGATCCTCTTGATAGCGCCACTGCATCTGGTTGCGCTTATTGTCCCACTCAGTCCACGCTCGTGTAACCCTTGGCCCATCATCATGGACCTTGTATTTGTTTGGTTGGTCACCAATAACTTGCCTAATGAGTTTGTCGAACTCAGCGTCAACAAACTTTTTATCAAGCAGGCGCTGAACCCGATTGGAATACTCAGTTCCCAAGTAGTATCGCTTGACTAGCTCGGACACAGCCTCGCTCATCAACTCGGCAGGCGCGCCTATGTGCTTAAAGGTATGCCATGAGGGTACATTCAAGACATTGGTCTGCATCGTGTTAGCACAGACAACAATCCCCAAACTATTTGTTAGGGACAACGGCAACTTGTCGTAGCCATTGGTCAAGTTGATGACGTTATGGATCTCCGAATAGCCGTCAATCTTGATGTCGTTAGGTAAACGGACTGACACAAACGCAGCCTCACCGTTGCTGTAAGTACCTATGGATTCGATAGATTGAACCAATCCAGCGTCAATCAGCTTGGGAAGCAGTTCTCTGGTCAAGAACGAATGCTGCACCAGCTTGTACCTAGGTGTGTGGTGGCCGTGGGCCACAGGGTAATGCTTAAGGATTACAGTCCTAGCGTTCTCAAACTCATGGAACTCTGGTTCGTACATTGGGTTCTCTGCTTCGTGCATAAAGAATGGTGCATCCAAATATGCATCAGCCCAGTCCAGCGCCGAAAGTGATTCGGCGTGGTCGATTTCTCCTACCTTCCCTAAGTTGTGCCATGCCGATTCTGCGAATCGCATGTGCTGTGCGTCTAATGGTTGTATTTTGCTACTCATTTCCTTCTTCTTCTTTCTGTGGAATTTCCACGAAATAGTGTGTCCTGTTAGGACCTATATATTTTGATACTGCTTCTCTAGCTATTTCTGCATTACCCCCAAGGGCATGGAGGTAAGTGGCACGTTCATAAACTCTGTCCAAGGCTGCCTCGGGCATGACAATCGACTGGAACAAGTCAGCGCAACCCTTTGCTGCTTGCTCCAGTCGAATAGTCGCATACCAGAAGTCCAAGATCTTGGCTTCTAGTTGCGGGTCATCTTGTGGCATCTGGATCTGCACCGCTCCACTCAACAAGTTGTTTAACTATGTGGCGAGCGTTAGACCCTCTACCCCCGTAAGGTGTGTCTACCTCAAGACCAGCTTTATCAGCGACCCAGTACAAGAAGGTGAGATTGTACACTCCCTCCATTGACTCTTTTGGTTCGCCGTCATGTCCCCAAATGGTTGTTGTGGGGCTGCTGAAGTCAGAGTGATGGACCTCGGTGATCTCGGTTACATCGAAACCCTCATAATGGTCAGGGTCGATGATCGAGTGACCGTCTGGATAGATGATGCCATTTTCGATGGCATTCTTAATTTTTTCTTTCGTATATGTCATTGTTTTCTTTCTGTGGAATTTCCACGGATTGTTTATTTGTTACTTGCAGCGAATCGGACGTTGTTCACCCCCTTAATGCAAAGCCCACAGTCAACACAGGCACCTACGCCGTCGTTGACTAGAGGGATCTTGCCTGTTAGCTCTGGACATCTAGGCCCACGCCTACGGTGGGGAAACTTGTCAGAAAGAGTTAGGGTGTCTTTCCATGTGTCTGCACAAAACGCTAGATTTACCCACGGATTCTGCTGCTCGCAGGCTCTAGCTTTCCAGACATTAAAGTTATCCACAGAAAGATACACTTGGAGGTTTGGGGGACCCGACAGGGCGTGGACCACATCGAAGTTTCTGGTGTAGACCCAGAACTTGATATCTGGATACCAGAACGCAATGTCACGCATGGCATAAGCAAACGCCTCAGAAGGAATGTCACCATCCCAAAAATGGCGGAACACCCAGTCCTCCTTAGGGACTCGGTGCCGCCTAAACCCTTGGTGGACCTCACCCACCAGCAGGTCTAGTTCCTCGAACAACACACCTTGGTCGTCAATGTTCTCGCTTACGAACTTCCAGTTGCGCTCTAAGAGATTACGAACAGCGGGCCGATGCTTCTCAATCTTCTCGGCGTAGCAATGCTTATCGCAGAACTCTGTCCTATTAGCGCAATGTGCCGCAGGTAGCCCATATGTGTTCTTGATGCGCGGATCCCAGCGGCCACTGGCTCGCTGGATCGCTACGGGTGTGACCTTGCGGTCGTTGCTAGCCTCAATCATTGTCTGTGGAATTTCCACGGATTGCCCTTGCCTCAAGAGTAGTGAGGACCTCGTGGAATCCTTCCAGAACTTCTTGGGCTACTTGGTGCTTGATCTCTTTGGCAATATTCTCGTCTAGCTTTACCGTGAACTCGATACCGCCGTTCATCATTGTCCCAGCTAACTCTTCATGGACAACCTTGCGGATCATGGGCTCGAAGTTAGAAGTGAACGCATCAGGGTGTTCCTCTATGCCTCCCAGCACCTCACCGATAACTCGTTTGGTGGCGTCAGCAAAAGCTTTGCCTACACCGCAGCGACCCCCAGCGGCAACACGCAGGAAGTCCTCAAGTAGTGTCTCTATGGCACCTCCTAGATCATCTTCTCGCACGAGGCGGTGACCATCATCTAGGTCATTGACGCTGATGTATTGCATGTTGCTGCTGATGATCTCATCCCAGCGGTTGAAGTCCCAGATAACGTGGTAAACGTCATCACTGACATCAAGGTTGCTGGATATGTAATTTTCGATTGCTGAGTCTACTTTGTACTCAATCGCATCGTATAAGCCGTCATCATCTATGGAGACTGTTGTATCTCCTAGATTGACCTCAAATTCAGCCATTGTTTTCTCCCTCTGTGGAATTTCCACAGGTCTACTGTGAGAGTTATCTCCCACATATAAAATTGTATCATAAATATTTATATCTGTCAAAGGCTCCACAGCACCGTCTACAGCACCGCTCCACAGCACCTACTACGGCACCGTCCACGGCACCGCTCCGCGGCACCCCTCAAACCGCCTCCAACGGCACCGACAGTGGCTTCGCAGAAAGTGAATTTTGTTTCACAAAATTCACAGGGACGAATCGAAGTGCAAGTTTGCTCAACCGAAGTGCAAATAGGGTCAGACACGAAAGCCCTAGTTCATAGGCTTTAAGGCAGGGTGGGACACTCGACGCAACGAGTGGGACACCCACACCTACGCATAGGGACGAGTGTTTGTGGAATTTCCACAGACACAAAAAAAGAACCACCGCCGACCCGAAGGCCGACGGTGGCACTAACCGACGAGGGGAGGGTATCTATCGGTTAGAAATAGAGGTAACTTTCTCTAGGTTCTTCCCATAACGGATCGTGACTCCCAGGACACGACCCCCTATGGACCCCTCGATGTCTTGATTGTTTAGGTAGTACTGGTCAAAGCCAGTACCCCTGAAGTCACAGCCGCTATTCCATGCAGCCTCAACTTCTTTCTTTGTTGTGTACACTCTGCCGTAGGCAGGAACACAGGTTATCCATTCACCCATTATTGTCTCCCAACTGTTCGGGTTTAATCATATCCATAACTTCACCAAGTCTCCAAGAAGCCTCTTTAAGCACTTGATGAACTTCCTCTAGCTTGGCTTGTTCCTCAGCTAGTTGCAGCTTCATAATCGCTGCGTGAAGCTCTATCTGTGGAATTTCCACAGTATTGCCATCGCTGCCCATTAGGCAACCTCCTCTTTCCTATCTCCAATAAACGACTCAGCGCAACACACACAATCCTCGTCAGGTTCATCGACCCAACAAATGTCGTGTTCTTCCTCGTCGCAGTTCTCGCATCTGTAGTCCAAGAACCCCATTTCAACCACCCTTCCTAAACTCGGAATCCAAAAGCGCTTGCCAGTACTCAGGACCCCGAGCACGCTCCCTAGCCCAATACCACTCAGCCATCAAATGACAACCACGAACAAACATCGCGATACAGATCATGTAGTACAGGCCAGGGTACTCAGGGATAGGTAGGACCTTCTCCAACAGATCGAACATTAGAACACATCCTCAGAGTTTGGATCGTAGTTCTCAGCGGCTTCGATCATGCGCTCCACATTGGCAAGCTGCCATGCCAGAGCGTCCCGTTGCCTCTTAAGCCTCAGCAGGTCTGTAACCTCTTCTGGCTTTATCAATTCCGTGGAATTTCCACGGTTTGGATCTACTAGGTTATGCATTGTTCTCCCCTAACTAGGATGAGGTCTTTCCCCATCCGCTAATTACAATTCTACCATGAAAAAATAGATCTGTCAAAGCAGGTAAAAGAATACAGCCAGCGCACCACGGCACAAACGCAGCACCACCCGTCACGAACGCTCTTACACATAGTGAAACGCACAAGGTAATTCTGTGGAATTTCCACAGATGGCGTGACTAATGGGGCGTGTTAGGTGAGCCTAACAACTTCATGTTAGGCAAGTCTAACAACAAACAAACAAACCGACAGTGAAAAGATGATTCGTCTAGGAGCGCAGCGACGACGATGAATCATCACGCCGCCGCCGCTTCGTTGCGGCGATAAAAGCGGCGTCCTTATGGCTGGGATCTCGGGCTGCTTGCAGGGCGAGAATCGTTTTCTTTTCCGAGCGAAGCGAGGAAAAAAAAGTTGAGAGTGAACCACCGATAGTGATCGACGCAAAAAAAGAAGAAGCCCCACCGCCTAAGCGGTGGGGCCTCGACCTCGAAGGGGTTAGCTCAAGCGCTGAACCAGTGCCTCCATGCCTTCGATCAAGTAGGTGCGATCATCATCACTGAGGTCCGCACTAAATACCTTGGCCTCGAAATCATGCCAAGCGTTACGGATTGAATCGTTGCCTAGGTCGACCACCCAATCGGCCTCGGTTGCGACATCCTCAGCCTGTGGAATTTCCACGGGTTCTGGGGTGATGGCCTTGACCGCTTTACTGTGAGTGGTCTTATTGAACTTCCCAAGCTTGGAGGCGTTAGGCGCTACGTGCTCAACGAGTACGTCCGCCATGTCGATGTCCTGGGCAGCAGCAGCAGCGGCCAGCTTGTCCCAACGTGCAAGGAACTCGTACTCGCAGAGATCGACATCCATTTCGGCCAGTTCGAACACTGGGCGAACTACGGAGCGACGCTCGGCCATGTTGACGATCCGCAAGACATCCTCAGAGGCCTTGGTCTGGAGCCAGTTCTGAACGTTAGCGAATTTGTTAGTACGGCTGTCCATCGTGTCTACGTGGGCTGCTATGTGCTTGATGAGACGGTCACGGTAGACGGTCGCTTTCTTGCCCTCGGCTAGCCATCCGTTCACGACTGGCTCTAGTTCGATGAGCAGTGTTTGAAATTTGGAACCCGCCGCGGTGCTTGCCGCTGCGTACTGCTCGATTCCCTCAATTTGACTGGCATTAAGTTTGACGTTTGAAGCGTCGGTATTCATTTGGGATTCTCCCCTGTTTGGAGGCTGACCCTATGTCTGCCTCTCTGAACTACACAGTACACCCGCTAAGTATTCACCGTCAAGACATATTTGGGGCCAATTTCGATTCCGTGGAATTTCCACAGAACGAACGAACAAACGTTCGCCCCGTTACTTCTCACTATCTGTGAAGAATGCCAGACCTCCCGACACAGGCAAGCCCTCCAACGTATGAGAGGCTAGCCGCACTGTCCGCAGTAACAGAACCTCACCTCCCATGTTAAGTCCACCTAACAGCAGAAGTTAAGCGCACCTAACAGCAAAAGATAGGGGAACTTAACACCAAAAGTTAAGCTACCCTATCACTGTCGGCCATACCCACCCCTAGGGGGGGTACCCCCTCGCCCACTGCACCATGTATAGATATCAATTTGGAGTGAGGAGGAGTTTTTTATTCTGGCCTTCGGCCTGTAATCTACTACTGTTGTTTGCAGTTGAAGGTTACAATGTGTTACTGTAGGGGAGGCGGCGGGGGGAGGAAACGCTTAGGGCGTTTCCTCCCCCCGCCGTTTCTACTATATAGTTGGGGGTGTCCCAAAATGGGACATTGTAGGTCTATTGGTAGGAGGACTGTTATGAAGTGGCAAACTGACCCCGAGTCAGGTGAACAGGTGATGCCTTCGGACTGGTCTGAGTTTTTGGATTGGTTGTTGTCGGAGGTTCGTGAGCCTGCTACTCAGAAGGAGTGGGCTTCGGATCGGGGTGTTAATGATCGCACGTTGAGGCGTTGGAAATCGGATCCTCGTTTTGTCCGTGAGTGGGACCGCAGGGCGGCAGAATTGAATGTTCACCCTGAGCGAACACAGTCTGTTGTTGATGCTTTGTATAAGCAGGCGGCTCAGGGCGATGTGAAGGCTGCTACTTTGTATTTGCAGTATATAGATAAGTTTACTCCGAAGCGTCGTGTGCTTGTTGAGGATGAGCGTGAGGCTTCTGGTTTGTCTGATGATGAGTTGGCTGCGGAGTTGGAAAGTTTGGTTGGTGAGTTAAGGAGTGAGGATGCCTAAGGTTGGCAATAAGCATTATTCTTATTCGGCTAAGGGGCGTGCGGCTGCTAAGCGTGCGTCTAAGAGGACTGGTAAGCCTGTTAAGAATGCTCGCCGCAAATGAGTGATCGTCAAGATTTGCATGATGATGGGATGTGGATGCAGCTTGAGGAGATGGGGGAGCGTCCTGATTTGTTGACTGATCCGTTTTTGGATGATGAGCCTATTGAGTGTTCGTTGGATGAGGTGGATATTTGTGAAAGTTGTCAGTAATGGCTTCGCCTAGGGTTAAGAATCCTAAGAAGTCTGCTAAGTATTATCGTTCTAATCCTGAGGCTAGGCGTAAGAAGTCTGCTTATGATACGAAGTTTGGTAAGCAGCCTGCTCAGAGGAAGAAACGGTCGGAGTTGAGTACTGCACGCCGCCGAGCGAAGGCTCGGGGCGTGGATTTACGGGGGAAAGATATGTCTCATGGCAAAGACGGGAGTTTGCGTCCTGAGAGTACATCGAGAAACAGAGCTAGGCAGGGGGCTGGGGGTAGAGCCCGTCTGCGTTAGGGGGGTCTATGTCAATAGAAGATGTCGCTGAGCGAACTGATGTTTGGGCCGAGTCCA
>PBPX01000064.1 GCA_002724835.1 Actinomycetota bacterium
CAAGACCAACAGTCACTTGTTCAGTTCGCACAAACTCTTGCTCAAACTATGGGACCAGAGATCATGGCTAAGTTCCTTGATCCAGGTGAGTATGTTAAACGACTCGCAGCGGCTCAAGGTATAGATGTACTTAACCTAGTTAAGACACCTGAGACTATGGCTCAAGAGAAGGAAGCACAGATGCAACAGATGCAACAGCAAGAGATGCTCAAGCAAGCTGGACAATTCGCTAACTCTCCAATGATGGACCCAAGTAAGAATGAAGCAATGGGTGAAATGATTAAAGAAACAAAAGATCAACTAACAGATGGAACAATTCAAGGCCAGTCGCCCGAAGAAGGTGCGTAAGAAACCCCTGCCTAAAGTCAGTAAACCAGAATCACTGGTTGATGAAAAGGAAAGAGCTAAACCTACACCGTTTACTTCTAGAGCTAACATAGGGAAAGACCCTGATCTAGTAGAGACAGTAGGTTTAGGTAACTTAAAAGTAACTACAGCTAGAGGAATAAAGAATGACGGAGACTCTTAATTACGATCCAACAGATCCTGATGCACCCGAGTTTTCTGAAGACGAACAGAATTCTCTAGAGGTAGCAGAGAAATTAGGACAACAAGAATCAGAATTATATGCTGGTAAGTTTGAGAATGCAGAAGAATTAGAAAATGCATACTTAGAATTACAAAGAAAGCTAGGTTCAGATGATGATGATGATGAGGTAGAAGATACTACCTTAGATGAAGATGAAGTTGAGTATGATGAAGCTACTGTAGCAGGTATAGAAACAATCCAGAATGCTTCTGATGAGTACTATGAAAATGAAGGTAACTTATCAGCTGAGACTATGGAAAGGTTTGGTCAGATGGATGCAAGAGATCTTGTTAATGCTTTCATGGCTATACAAGAGAACTCTGATCCAGCTGATTCATACCCAGACTTATCTGATGCTGAGATGAATACAGTTTATAACTCAGTAGGTGGTGAAGCAGAATATGGTAAGCTTACATCATGGGCTGCTGAGAATATGGATGATAAAGCACTTGATGCTTTTAATACTATTATTGATCAAGGTAACCCAACAGCTATACAAATAGCAGTAGCTGGTATGAAAGCAGAGTATGATAATCAAGAAGGATACGAGGGACGTATGCTAACAGGTAAAGCAGCTAGAGCTACAGATGGATTCCGTAGTCAAGCTGAAGTTGTTGCAGCTATGTCTGATCCTCGTTATGATAGAGACCCTGCCTATCGTCAGGACTTATACGATAAACTAGAAAGATCTAACGTAGCATTTTAATTATGTCAAAAGCTTATGATCCATCGGCTCGAAACGATGCCATGGTGGTAAAATTTAAAGTCAATGCAACTGGAGACCGTTGGTTCATACCTTATAATGACAATGGTACGAAGGCAGCACAAGTAGCTCAGTGTAGTAAGGTCGTAGGCAATACTGCTGATGAGTCTGTAGCTGGTGCGGAGTCAACCTAATGCCTAATAAAAGAACAGGTCAAGATTACATAGATTATTACGAGAAGAAGAAGAGGGATACAGGTAAGACCACTGCTTCAGAAAATCTTAAGTATACAAAAGAAAAAGCTAAGCAAAGAAATGAAGCTTTGAGAAAAGCAATGGGTGGTTAAACCTTAAGTAGCGGCTGACCCGAAAGATCGTCCTCGGCCCACATGCACTCTTACTTTATTTATTAATGACAACTACAACTGAACAGGGCGGACGCCAGAATAGATTTGCAACAGAACCACAAGTCCAGGTTCTTGATGTTAATTATTTTGATAACGCTGAACGTGTAAACGGACAACTAGCTATGCTTGGTTTCGTTGCCGCTCTTGGTTCATACATAATAACTGGACAAATAATCCCTGGCATTTTTTAAATGGCAACAGTAACATTAACAAAACCAACTAATAACTGGGAGCGTTTTTGTGACTGGACAACAAGTACCGACAACCGACTTTACGTTGGTTGGTTCGGTGTCCTTATGATCCCTGCACTACTAACAGCAACAACAGCATTCATCATTGCGTTTATTGCGGCGCCTCCAGTTGACATCGATGGCATACGGGAACCCGTAGCCGGATCTCTACTCTATGGAAACAACATCATCTCGGGAGCAATCGTCCCGTCAAGCAACGCAATCGGTCTTCACTTCTACCCAATCTGGGAAGCTGCAACCATCGACGAGTGGTTATATAACGGAGGACCATATCAACTTATTGTATTCCACTTTCTCATCGGTATCGCAGCATACATGGGACGACAATGGGAACTTAGTTATAGACTAGGCGCAAGACCATGGATCCCAATTGCTTATTCCGCACCAGTGGCAGCAGCTTATTCAGTGTTCCTCGTTTACCCATTCGGGCAAGGGAGTTTCTCTGATGGTATGCCTCTTGGTATTTCAGGCACTTTCAATTTCATGTTTGTGTTTCAAGCGGAACATAATATCCTCATGCATCCTTTCCACATGCTCGGTGTTGCAGGGGTATTCGGTGGAGCTTTATTTGCTGCTATGCATGGAAGTCTCGTTACTTCCTCACTCATTCGTGAGACAACTGATAACGAGTCGCAGAATTATGGCTATAAGTTTGGCCAGGAAGAAGAGACATACAACATCGTTGCAGCTCATGGCTACTTCGGTAGGTTAATTTTCCAATATGCGAGCTTTAATAATTCTCGTGCTTTACATTTCTTTCTTGCTGTTTGGCCAGTCACTTGCATATGGCTCACCAGTATGGGAGTCTCCACTATGGCGTTCAATCTTAACGGGTTTAACTTCAATCAGTCTATAGTGGATTCAAGTGGTAAGGTTATCCCTACCTGGGCAGACGTACTCAACCGTGCTAACCTTGGTATGGAAGTCATGCATGAAAGGAATGCACATAATTTCCCGCTCGACCTTGCGGCTAAAGAGGTCACCCCAATAGCATAAACACCACGTCCGTTCATCCTTAATTGGACGCATGAATTCACAGCATGGAACGGGGCTGTGATAGTGGAGATTCTCAATGACTCTTACCTATCGTGGTGTAAAGTACACTAAAAACACAAAGTAAATTAATGAAATCAATTGCACTAGCCCTAGCTACAATCTCATTTGCTTCGACTCCTGCAATGGCTGGCGTCTATATCAACGCTGAGTCAAACGCATCTTATACAGGTAATGACTTTACCTCTAGAACTACTGATCTACATCTAGGTTATGAAGGTGATGTAGGTGCACTTGGGTATTACATTCAAGGTGGCCCTGCCTTAACTTCACCTGATGGTGTTGACGGTAACACAGACTTCTCTGGTAAAGGTGGTTTATCCATCGCAGCTACTGAGAAGCTAGATGTATATGGTGAAGTATCATTTGTAACAGATGAAGATACTGACACAGCTTATGGTACTAAGATAGGTGCCAAGTACAAATTCTAAATTCAATGAAATATGGTTAGGGGTCTTCGGGCTCCTAACTCTTTTCATATTTATAGAAACATTACATGTAAATTATCATCGTAATGAAGTACCGTGCGAAACCACGCAAAACTATTAAGACTCCGTAGCGGAACTGCGGAGGGCACATTTCTCAATAATCTATTATGTCTTTTATTTCCAATTCAGATGCAGGAATTGTATCTCACGTAACCAACGAATTTACTAAAAAATTCATTGCTAACGATTATATTATCGACAGTGCTGATACAGGTGGTAACCTGCCAGATGGAGGTACTAACGGTGCAACTTATCGTCAACCTTTAAAATTTCGTTTAGGTAAATACGAAAGAGCTATTGTTAGAGTTGTAGCACTTATCATTGCGGACGCAGATTGCGATCTAAAATGGAAAACTACAGTACCAACTGCAGCTACTGGATCTAAATTCTACGGTACTTTTGGAGTATCAGCTCTACCTGCTACTGAAGGTACAGATGCAGTTACAGATGGTTTTGCTAACACAGTTGATGGTAGTGCTACTGGCTTCCCTGAAGATACAATCACAGGATCTTCGGATGGTCTTATAACACTTAAGCAAGACTTTGTTTATGTTAACGCAGGTACAAGTGGTGATGTTGCATTCGAAATAGCACAGAATACAAACAATGCTGCTGACCTAGTTCTAAAAGCAGGTTCATATCTACAGTATATGATCTTCTAAATAACTTCGGATTGGAGGGCAACCTCCTTCCTGCGGGTGTCGATGGATGACGGTAGCTTTCCAAGCTAACCTTACAGGGGTTCGATTCCCCTCACCCGCTTTGGCTTATGGCCCTTACGAGGATACCCTTAAGCTGTCTAGACGGTGGGATAGACCACAACATATATTCGAAAAAAATTTTCTCAACGTTGAGAGTCTGTAAACTTATACACTCTCGTACTAACAATGGCTAACGCCACACAGTCAGTACTTGGTGCGCTGAATAAAGCGGTCTCTAATACCGCTGGCTCTCAGGCATACGATACCAAGTACGCAACTTATCTAAAACTGTTTAGTGGAGAATTGTTCAAAGCTTATGAAAGTGCTACGATTGCTCGTGACACAATTCAACGCCGTACATTAAAGAACGGCAAGAGCTTACAGTTCATCTTCACTGGACGTATGCAAGCGGCTTACCATACTCCTGGTGAACCAATCCTCGGATCAGGCGATCCTCCAGTAGCTGAGAAGACCATCCAATGTGATGACCTTCTAATCAGCTCTGCGTTCGTTTATGATTTAGATGAAACACTTGCACATTACTCTCTAAGATCAGAGATCTCATCTAAGATCGGTCATGCATTGGCTGAAGCATATGATAAGAAAGTCTTCAGAACGATTGCTCTAGCAGCACGTGAAGCACATCCTATCACTGCATCTCCAGGACCAGAACCAGGTGGTACTCAGATTGAACTTGGAGTAACCAAGGAGTACAATGCACAGGCACTAGTGGATGCCTTCTTTGAGGCGGCAGCTGTGCTAGATGAAAAGAACCTTCCTAAGACTGGACGTACAGCCGTGCTTAACCCACGTCAGTACTACGCTCTAGTATCTCAGGTATCTTCTAACATCCTCAATAGAGACTATGGTAACTCACAAGGTAACCTGAACTCTGGTGAAGGTTTAGTACAGATAGCTGGTATCAACATCAAGCGTTCTAACAACCTACCTTTCTTAGCTGGTACAGTTAACCCAGTATCTGGAGAGAACAACACTTACAACGGTGACTTCTCTACACACTGCGGTCTTATCTATCAGCGTGATGTAGCTGGAGTTGTAGAGGCTATTGGCCCTCAAGTCCAAGTTACTGGTGGGGACGTATCAGTTTTATACCAAGGTGATGTACTTGTCGGGCGTCTTGCAATGGGCGCAGGCACACTTAACCCTGCAGGTGCAATTGAATTAACCTCAGCACGTAGCTAATCATGTCTCTTAAACCTGGAACTTCACAGACTATAACCAGAACAAAAGGTAATTACCATGCTTCTGCAGATTATAGTGGTATTGGGAAAGTAAAGAGTTCAGTTACGAAAGACCCCGCTACTCCTTTGGAGTACGGTAGGCAGCATTCAAACAGTGCGCTGCTAGGTACAGTTTCTTAACACTATAATACTATGGCAGTACCAACAGCAGTTGGAGAATACGGTGTATGTAAAGGTACACAAACTCGTATCTCTCCATCTGATACAAGTGGATCAGGCACCCCTTCAGCGGTTGCCTCCACAACTAAAAACTTACGTTTAGCTTATGCTACTGTAGGCGGTTCAGGTGTCCTTGACACTTGCGCTGTAGTTACAGCTCAGTATAACTAACTTAATAAGGGGGGTATCACTACCTCCCTTTTTTTTATTTATAATTCTTAACTATGACTACCACAACAATTGATCTCGATACCGAACTATCCGCAGTCAATGCGATTCTTGGTAGCATCGG
>PBPX01000065.1 GCA_002724835.1 Actinomycetota bacterium
AAAGTTCTGCATATTACGTGCACCTATCTGTAATACATCAACATATTTTTCCATCATTTCTAAATGCTGAACGTCCATTATTTCACTAAATAGAGGAAGATTGTGGATGTCTGCAGCTTCTCTTAACATTATTAAACCTTCTTCTCCAAGGCCTTGGAAGCTATAAGGAGATGTCCTGGGTTTGAATGCCCCTCCTCTGAGTCCATTTCCACCACTAGCTACTACACCTTCTGCTGTTTCAAGTGTCTGCTCTCTGTATTCAGCACTATCGGGTCCAGCAATAAAAGCTAGCTCTTTGCCTCCTACTACAAGGTCCTTTATCTTAACTTCTGTATTTCCTTCTTTGAAGCTCCTGCTAGCAAGTTTATAAGGCCTTCCGACTGGAATGACTTCATGAACATTCTCTAATAAACGCATTATTGCTCTATTATCTTCGATAACCTTTCCACTGACTGCTACAACTGTCCTTTCTACTCCATAAATAACTAAGGGTTCATGTCCTTGTTCAACAGCTTTAGACTTAATTCTTTCGACATCTTCTTCTGTTGCCGATTGTTTCATTACTACTATCAATCTTCCTCCTAAATAAAAAAATCGGGCCTTTGCCCGATTTCACACAACGTAACTTTAGGGCAACTTATATGTGCTCACTAAAGTAAAAGTATGTGTTGTTTAATTTCATTGAATTTATGTTAGCAGGAATAACTAGTATGCAAATAGTTTTTTATCTATCAGGACGTAAATTTTTAGCTTCATTTAGATAAACATGATTTACATCTATATCTTCTTGATATGTAACTAAAATTCTTATACAACCTTCTAAATCAGTAGAAATATTAGGGGCTAATGTATCAATTACTGAAATATATTCATAGCCCATATCTCTTACAGCTTTTGCAGGGAAAGCTTCTGTTAAGTCGTGTGTAGTAGTAAAAACAATAGAAACAATTTTTTTTGGTTCTAACGAATTTTTTTCTATTATTTCAGAAAATAAAATCTTAGAAGATTCAATAATATCTTCTTTATTATTTTTAACTGTTGCAATTGCCCCTCGAATAGCATTCATGTCTCCACTATAAAAAAAAGGTGGACATTGTCCACCTTTTTTTAAAAAATAAAGAAATGTTTACATCATTCCTTCCATGCCGCCCATTCCTCCTGGAGGCATTGGAGGGCCTTCAGGTTCTGGTTCTTCAGCTATTAGAGCTTCAGTTGTTAGCACTAATGAAGCTATTGAAGAGGCATTTTGAACTGTAGATCTAGTTACCTTAGCTGGGTCTATAACACCATCTTTTACAAGATCTGTCATTTCACCATTTGCAGCATTAAGGCCTACATTTCCTTTTTCACCTTTAACATTTTCAACCATTACTCCACCTTCATACCCAGCATTTTCTGCTATTTGTCTGAGAGGTGATTCTAATGCTTTTTTAACTATTGATCGACCTATAGCTTCTCCTTCAGATCCGCCTGTAATTTTCTCAATAGACTCTTGTGCTCTTATCAACGCAACACCACCACCAGCAACAATCCCTTCTTCAACTGCTGCCCTTGTAGCTGCTAGAGCATCTTCAATTCTCATTTTCTTTTCTTTGAGTTCTACTTCTGTTGCAGCACCAACTTTAACCTGTGCTACACCACCAGAAAGCTTAGCAAGTCTCTCTTGAAGTTTTTCTTTATCCCAATCAGAATCTGATTCTTCAATCTCTGATTGTATTTGCTTCACTCTTCCTTCAACATCAGACTTTTTACCTTTACCGTTAATGATTGTTGTATTATCTTTTTTAACAATAACCTTTTCAGCTTCTCCAAGCATATCAACGGTTGTATTTTCTGTTTTAAGACCGAGCTCTTCTGAAATTATTTCTCCACCAGTTAAGATGGCAATATCTTCAAGCATTGCTTTTCTTCTTTCACCAAATCCTGGAGCTTTAACAGCAACTGATGTAAAGGTTCCTCTAATTTTATTAACAACAAGCGTTGCCAAAGCTTCTCCTTCTACATCTTCAGCCAAAATTATAAGTGGCTTACCTGAGTTCATTACTTTTTCTAAAACAGGAAGAAGATCATTAACTGCAGTAATTTTTGAATTTACAATTAATATATAAGGTTCTTCTAAAACTGCTTCTTGTCTGTCAGGATCAGTAACAAAATAAGGAGAAATGAATCCTTTATCGAACTGCATACCGTCTGTAAAATCTAGTTCCATCCCAAAAGTTTGTCCCTCTTCTACAGTGATAACTCCATCCTTTCCTACCTTTTCCATTGCTTCTGCAATTGTCTCGCCAATTTCTGGATCTGCAGCAGAAATTGAAGCAACCTGTGCTATTTCATCTTTTCCGCCAATTGACTTTGAAAAACTAGCTATAAAGTCTGTAACAGCTTTAGCTGCTTCAAGCATGCCTCTTTTTACTTCCATTGGATTAACTCCAGATGAAACTGTTTTCATTCCTTCGTTAACCATTGATTGGGCTAATACTGTTGCAGTAGTTGTTCCGTCACCTGCTACATCATTTGTTTTAGATGCTACTTCTTTTGCTAATTGAGCTCCCATATTTTCATACGGATCTTCTAAATCTACTTCTTTAGCGATAGTTACTCCATCATTGGTTATCGTTGGAGCACCCCACTTCTTCTCTAAAACAACATTTCTGCCTTTAGGACCAAGTGTAACTTTAACAACATCTGCTAACTTGTTAACACCTGCTTCTAGTCCTTTTCTGGCTTCTTCGTTAAATACTAATGTTTTCTTTGCCATTTATTTCTCCTCTTACTTACCTAGCTTTGCAAGAATATCCCTGCTTGATAAAATTAAATACTCTTGGCCATCTACTTTTATTTCTGTTCCACCATATTTTGAGTAAACAACCTTGTCGCCTTTGCTTACATCTGGTTTAATTTTTTCACCTTTATCGTTAGGCTCACCAGGGCCTACAGCAACTACTTCTCCTTCTTGTGGCTTTTCTTGTGCCGAATCAGGAATAATAATTCCTGAAGGAGTCTTCATATCTTCTTCTGACATAGGTTTTACAACAACCCTGTCTCCGAGTGGTTGAAGATTCATTAACATTACCTCCTAAAATTTTTTTCTACATTGTGAATTTAATACTGTTATGTTTATATACGTATTTTTTTTTAATTATTGTTAACTTATTATTGAAGATAATCTAATGTCTTCAAGCCCTAAATCATTAGTTATTAAATTATTTTTTGCTGCAATACAAATCATTGCTGCATTATCAGTAGATAATTTTGGTGAGGGTAATAATAAATCCTTATTTTCATTTTCAGCAAAAATCATTAATTTTTCTCTTAATCTTGAGTTTGCCATTACTCCACCTCCACCTGAGATAGTAGGTACATTTGTCTCTTTTACAGCTTTTTCAAATATAGACATTAAAGAATCTACAATTGCTTCCTGGTAAGAAGCAGCAAAATCTTTTTTACTTATCGGTTGATCATCTGGTAGCCCTTGTAGATAGTAAATTGCAGCAGTTTTTAATCCAGAAAATGAGTAGTCAAATTTATTTGAAGTCTTTGGTCTAGGAAAGTCAATTTTTGTTTCATCTCCTCCATCTCCTATTTTTTGAATAGCTGGGCCACCAGGAAATCCAAAGCCACAATACCTAGAAAGTTTATCGAAGGCTTCTCCAGCAGCGTCATCAATTGTTGTCCCTATTAAATTATATTTACCCCACTCTTCAACTAAAACAATCTGGGTGTGTCCGCCAGAAACTAGTAATGATAAAAAAGGTGGTTTTAAAGATGGATTTTCTATTAAAGGAGCACTTAAATGTCCTACCATATGGTCTACTCCTAAAAATGGCTTTTCCAAAGACCAAGCAATTGACTTTGCAAAATTATAGCCAACAACAAGACTGCCCGCTAGCCCAGGACCATCTGTTGAGGCTACTACATCTACTTCTGAGAGCTCCACTCCTCCCTCGTTAAGGGCAGAATGCAATAAATTTCTAATCATTTCAGCATGAGCTCTTGATGCAACTTCTGGAACTACGCCGCCAAATTTTTCATGCAGATCTATTTGTGAAGATATCTTATTTACTAATAGCTCATCATTTCTCATAATTGCTATAGCTGTCTCATCACAACTAGTCTCAAAACCTAATATTATTTTATCCTCAAGCATAAATTTTTTCCCTTAGATATACTTCTGCATCTTCATTGACATAATATTTTTTTCTCTTAGAAATTTTTTTAAATCCATATTTTTTGTAAAGCCTTTGTGCAACAGTATTTGATTCTCTAACTTCCAATATTATTTTTTTATATTCACTCTTTTCAAAATATTCAATTAACTCATCCATCAATTCAGTTGCAATATTTTTTCTTCTTGAGCCCTGATTTACACCAATTCCAAGAATCTCTATCTCTTCTTCTAAGAACTGAATCCCCAGATATCCTTTTATCGAATTCTCAACTTCGTAAATCCAATACTTAAATTTTTTATTTTTAATCTTTTCTTGAATAATTTCATAATTCCAGGCAGTCCCAAAAATTAATTTTTCTATCTTTTCAAGACTTCGGGCTGTTTCATTGTCACATTCAATAATTTCACTAATCATAAAAATTTACCATCTTTACTAGGTTTTCTTTTGGAAGTGTAACATCAGGCTCTCTCATATATTCAATTTGAATTTCATTAAAATCTGGATATTTATTGCTTTGAAAAAGTCTTTCTCCCACATTAAATATATTTTCAGCAGTAACAAATCTTGGGTCAGCTAATTTTGTGTTACTGTCATTGAGTATTTTTTTGTTATCTATTAGATCCCAATTGCCAACTAATAACTTCTTATCTGAATCCTCAGAAATTTTTATTTCTAAATTATCCAATGTAATAACCTCTGGCTCTGTTGCTTTCGCAACACCTCCCGGCAAAGGATTATAGGTACAATATGCAAACTCATTTCTTTTAATATCAATTATTGAACATATCTTCCTATGGCTTGTATGTGCAGCAAACGCTAAAGCATCTAATCCATTTACTGGAATAATAGGTATCCCTAAAGATGAGCAAATACCTTGTGAGACTGCCATCCCTATCCTTAACCCGGTATAGTAGCCGGGCCCATTATCGAAATAAACAGCATCTAAATCTTTTCTCTTGATTCCTGTCTTCTTAAATAGCTCATCAATTTGATTTAAAAGTAAACTTGTTGATCCTTTATCTGATTTAAATATAGAACTACTTACTAATTTTTGTTCAAAAATTGCTGCTGAAATATATTGACCAGATGTTGTAAGAGATAATTTAAACATTATTAATACGAAATCTTTCTAGTGTTTTCATCAATCACTTCAATCGTTATCAATCTCCAATTATCTAAATTAGCAGTTGGAAGAAGGTCAGACCATTCAATAAAAAATAAAGTATTTTCTTTAAACAGTGGTAAATCTAGATCATTGAATTCATGAATAGAAGAAATTCTATAAAGATCTACGTGGTAGACATCTAAATCTTCTTTGTTGTAACTCCTTACAATATTAAAAGTAGGAGATGTAACCATTTCTTCAATACCTAAGTTTCTAATAATATTTTTAATAATTGTTGTTTTCCCAGCTCCTAAACTACCTTGGAAGCCAACTACTGATGGCACTGGTAGGTCTAACAAATACTCTTTTGTAAAACTACCTAACTCACCTTCAGTTATCTCAATACTATTCAACTTCTACTCTTTCAAGTCTTTCAGTTATGTTTGTCAAGATTTCCCATTCAATAGTTTTATTCCACTCAGCAATATCAAAAACAGAGATCTTTGATTTCCCATCTTCAGAAGAGCCAAGTATAACAACCTCGTCATTCACTTCTGCATTAACATCAGTAATATCAAATAAAATTTGATCCATAGTTACTCTTCCTATTAAATTACAGAATTGATTATTAATTATTACCTTTCCTTCTGGAAAGGAGTTCCAAGGAAAGCCATCAGCGTAGCCTACTGGGGCAGTTCCAACTATTGTGTCTCTCTCAAGTGTTAAAGCTTTCCCATAAGAAACAGCTTCTCCTTTTTTTCTGTGCTGAATATTAGATATTCTTGTTTTGATCTCCATTGTGGGTTTAAGTTCATGATCCACTTCAACAGGAGTTATATTGCAACCATAAACTGCTAAACCTACTCTGGAAAGATTAAAAATTGGATCAAAGTTATAAAAAGTTGATCCTGAGTTGTCTACGTGAATTAATAAATCACTTGTGTCGATATTTGAGATGAGATCCTTAAATAACTTAATCGATATATCTGTAGGTTCCTTTTCTATATCTGCAACAGGGAAATGTGTACAAATTCCTGTAAGATTTATATTTTCTGAGGAATCAATCTTTTCATATATTTTTTGAAAATCTTCTGGCTCACATCCAACTCTATGCATTCCCGTATCGATCTTTATATGTGTATTAAATGAATTATCTGATTTCTTTAGTCCCTCAATAAAAAAATCATTGTAAACAGTTAAATCTATATTGTTTGAAACTACTTTATCTATTTCTGATAATGAGGGCTCAGTAAGTAACAAAATACGAACATTATCAGATACACTTCGTACTTTTATAGCTTCATTAATAGCAGCAACTGCAAACCATTTTACCCCACCTTCTATGGCGGTTTTAACAGCCCATTCAATTCCATGACCGTATCCGTTTGCTTTAACAACTAAACAAAGCTCTTTGTCTGAAAGACTTCTTAAATAATTTATATTATTTAAATAATTTGTCTTATTGACGTATATATATCCTCTATCCATTACTCAACATGCTCTTTCATAGTTGTTGTTCCTGTCATTTAATTTAAAACAATCGAAGCGAATCATATCCATTGATCACTTGGTGCAGTTATTTCGCTTTCAATGTTTCCTGTGTTTACTACGCCCCTAGGTTCAATCAACATTATCTTTGCTTCTTGCTTAGCAAAAGGTCGGTGTTGTTTACCCTTGGGGATAACTATCATTTCTCCTTCATTAATTTCAATAGTTTCATTTTCAAACTCAATGCCAATTTTTCCTTCAATAACAATGAAAACCTCATCAGTATGCTCATGTTGATGCCATATAAATTCGTTTTTTATTTTGACTAACTTAAATTGATAATCGTTCATTTCTGCAATAATTTTCGGAGACCAATGCTCATGGAATTTATCAAATTTTGAATTAAAGTTAATTTTAGTCGTCATTGATTACTCCACCGTCACAGATTTTGCCAAATTTCTTGGTTGGTCTATTGACTCACCTCTATTATTGGCAACATGATATGCAATAAACTGAAGTGGAATAATTGAGATGACAGTTGATAATATTTCATTGCTATCTGGCAAAGTAATATACTTATCTGAAATATTTTCTAATTTTTCTGATGAACTATTCCCTATTGCAATAA
>PBPX01000066.1 GCA_002724835.1 Actinomycetota bacterium
CACCAAATATATTATTTTTGAATCGTAAAAAAAACTCTTGTTTATGTTTAACTTCTATTCCATAATGTATATATGTTAAATAACAAAATTACTGATTATAAGACTATAAATAACGTTATAGCTTTATTTAGTGGGTTGATAGCCATTACTTTGGTTCTAGCTCCTAATACAGTTGGAAACGTTTTTAATGTTACTTATCTATCTCAAGCTGATGGTTCTTGGATTAATTCAACAAGAGTAGTTGCAATAGTATGTTTCTCTATTGCCCTATTAGCAAGCTGGGCTAGATATATTGATGAAGTTTATGCTCAAAAAGTAATTATGAGATTCTATTCAATAATGTTTCTAGGATTTGCTTTAAGCAATTTTCTTGGAGGTATTGAGGGAAGTGTCCCAGTTCACTCAGTTAGTGTTGCTTTTATTGCTGTATTATTTGTAACTTCATGGATGTGTTGGAATAATAGTCGTGGAATAGAGCCAAATACAAAATCTATAAACACTACAAATACTGTTTCATTAATTAACAATGCTCAAGAAGATCAAGACGTTTTAGAAGCAAATAGTTAAAAATACTTATTTAAAATTATCAACTGATTCGTATAAGTAAGTAATTCTCTCATATATTGGCCATCCATTTGGTATACAGCCACCAGTCGTTTTTGACTGTTGCATCATTAATGGTGCCAGAGCATTTTGGGATGGGCAGTCAGTGTGTCCCCAGCCAAACATATGTCCTACTTCATGATTAATGAGATAAAGTCTATAAGTAGCTATATCAAGTCCAAAATCTTTTGCACCAGCAAGCCACCTAAAGTAGTTATAGATTATTTGATTTCCATTTCGACATGAGTAAATGCCATTTGTTTGTAAAGGAAAGCACATCTCATCAACAGTATCTGGGTTAGCAATGAAAATATGAAAGTCAGCATCATAATAATTCACAACTTGAAACTCTTTTCCAACTATTGTTGTCCACCCACGTTTATCATTTAATATTGAAGTAATAAAGTTTGAGAAACAACTAGGATCGATTGGTAAGCTTGATTCAACTGATAGAGAAAAATTAATCTTCTCTTCATTGTAAACATTAGCTTCAAGCACATTAATCCACTGATTCTCTATCTCGTTAATATTTTCGATGACACAACCTTGTTCAAGGCTTATCCCGGGAATTATTTTACTTAGAATCGTTTGTTCTTCAGTTGAATAAATTGAGATTTTTGATGTATAAATATCAACACCGTCACTATCAGGTAGTTGAAAGTTGATATTTGTTTCCATCTCTTCTTCGTAACTGTCTTGCAAAGATGGAACAGTTGTTGTTGTAATATTGGTAATTACTTTTTCATTATCTGTAATATCTACTGAGTTATCTACTGCAATTATCTCTTCATTATTATCGATTATTGTATTTCCTGAGATATTTAGCTTTTCGGACAGCACAAAAATAGAGAGAAATGTAAATATTAAAATATTAAAAAGTAATAATGTTTTTCTTTTTTCCACTAAAACTATGTTAGAGATTCTTAATTATTCATCAATATTTTTTTTATAGCCTAATTTATCAATGAATTCTTCTGGTTCTAACCCTAGGCCATCAGCTACTCTATTGATGTAATTAAAATAAGAGACAACTTGGACTATTTCTGAAATTTCTGATTCAGTAAAATCAAAAGCTTTTAGTGACTCGATATCTTTTTTATTCATTTTTCCTGGTGTCATTGTTAATTTTTCTGCAAACTTGCATAACGCAATATGTTTGTCAGATAATGAACTATTTTTCCAATCATTAGCTACCTCATCTATGAGTTTTTGATCTTCTGTCTCCGACCGGAGATCATATAGGTGTGCAGTTATTCAGTACTCACATTCATTCGAAATAGAAGTTACAACAGCAAGCAGCTCTCTATCAAACCTAGTCAATTTTGAATTACCAAACATAGTTGAGCCATACAACCTCATTGAGTCTTGAAGTATTTGAGGTGTTTGAGATTGGATACTTAGAATTTTCCAAATCTTTCCAGCTCTACGCATTCCTTTTTCATATTCTTTTTTTAAGAGACCAGAAGATTCTTCAAAGTTAAAGATTTTTATAAAAGCCATATTTAATTATTTTTGCTTAAAATTAATAATATGCAACTAACTTTGGAATTAAAAAAGGCTATTGAAAATAATGCATTTTGTTCAATCGCTACATATTTAGAAAATAATGAAATTCAAAATCATTTAATGTGGATAGATTACAAAGATGATTTTTTGCTTATCAATACAGAAAAAGGAAGAAAAAAAACTTTAAATATTAGAAACAATAGTTCAATTACATTAGTAATTTTTGAACCATCTGCAATGTATTCAAGTTGGGAAGCTAGGGGAAAGGTTATTGAGATTATTGAAGACGAGAGTGCAAATCAACATATAGATAAGCTATCCCGAAGATATACAAGCCATCCATATGCTAGAGAAGATGATGTTTCTTGGGATGAAGCAGGAATTAAAGATAGAGAGCTGTGGGTTATAGAAGTGAGTAAATTAAATTCTATGATCCGGCCTCAAGCCAAATCAGATCCTGAGTGAAATTTTAAATAAGGGTTTTCGTCAAAGTTACTTTTGTCTTCTTCATTTAAATTATTTTTAATTAATTCTTCAGCATCAAAAGTTAAATTACCTCCTCTGCTTTCTAGGTGTCCAGTTTTTCTAAATATCTTTTCTGGAATTTTTTTGATAAACTTTTTTATATTCTCTTCAGAGACTCTTAATTCTTTTGCTAAAGAAAGCTCTACTTTAATTGATTCTGGTAGCACATTACATGAAAAAATATACAGTGATGAAAACATAGCCCAGTCAATATCACTAGCTCTTCTTCCTTTTTCAAATACAGAGAAATCATAATTTGGAAAGTAATTATAAGGTGAATAATTAAAACTAGTTTTATCATTTAACTGTTTAAACAAATACCTATCTAGAAGTTTTAAATCTAGTAGTGGTAAAGAGGTTTCTAACTTATCTTTAGACAAAGCCATTTCATCTTCTAAATTTTTAATGTTTATTTCATTTATTATGATTTTTCCAAAATAATTTTCGATAATTACATTAATTTCTGAATTTTTAGGTACAAAAATTAACCCGTCATTGTCAGAAGAGTCTAAAGTAACCGCAAGAACAGCGTTTAATTCAAAAGTATTTTCACTTGCTTTCATATCTTATTTTTTTGTCTTGGTTAATAAATATTGTAAGACCATAATAGTTATATGGGGGTGAACTGGCTTCGACTTTGAAGTGAGTCTCTCAGTAGCGAGTCGAGGGACCTAGGGCCTCGTTAAAAACGTAGGAAAAAAAATATAACTGCCAAACCTAAATTGGCTATAGCCGCTTAATTGTGGCTCGTCGACTATCGGGGCTCCCACCTCGGGTAGTATCGGCGTTGAAATGTGGGATGCGAAGTTAGGCTACCGACTGACTTTTAAGTTTTAAGGTAGAAACTATTAAGATATAGGTTCTGGTGACTTTCTTAATAGTATTTCACCAGATGCACTCGGAGAAGCTGTTTGATAGCTTAAAAGGACCGGGGTTCGACTCCCCGCACCTCCACCAATATGGTTAATAGTAATTTTGATTTTCTAATTATTGGAGGAGGCATAGTAGGCCTCTCAACAGCTGTTCAGATACAACAATCAGGTAAAAAGGTTTTAGTATTAGAGAAAGAAAAAACTCCAGGCAACCATCAGTCTGGAAGAAATTCGGGTGTTATTCATTCAGGGATTTACTATAAACCTAATTCATTTAAATCACAGCTCTCAATAAGGGGGAGAGAATTACTAGTTGAGTTTCTAAGAATAAAAAATATCCCTTTTCGACTAGAAGGAAAAGTTGTAGTTGATAAAAATATTAACAAGATAGAAAATCTTTTAAATAGAAGTAAAGACTTAAGCATGGAAGGTGTAAAAATTTTAACAAATCATGAACTTTTAGAAAAAGAACCTAATTCAGTAATCAAGCAGGGGTTATTTGTGCCTCAAGCAGGAGTTGTAAACTATAGAAAAGTAACAGAAGCATTGGCTGAAGAACTTAAAAGCCATGGAGGTCAAGTTGAATACTTTGAAGAGGTAGTATCTATTGAATCTAAAAAAGGTGGGAAAGTTCTCAGTACTAAGAAAAACAAATTCTTTGGGGATTTTTTAATAAATTGTGGAGGATTGTATTCAGACAAATTAGCTAAGTTGGATGGTTTAGACCCTAGCGTGCGGATTATTCCTTTTAGAGGAGAGTATTACACCCTTAACAAATCCAAAAGCTCACTTGTGAACAATATGATATATCCGATTGCGGATCCGGATCTTCCTTTTCTAGGTATCCATCTAACAAAAAATATTGATGGGGAGATTGAAGCAGGTCCAAATGCTGTATTTGCTTTCGCAAAAGAGGGATATAAGTGGACAGATATCAATCTTAAAGAGACTTATGGTAGTTTGTCATATGGTGGAATGCTGAAGTTAGGAAAAAAATATTTCAAAACAGGAATAAAGGAAATGTATAGATCTTTAAACAAAAAAGCTTTCGTAAATGAAATTAATACATTAGTACCGGGAGTAAGTAAAAATGACATAAAAGTTAGAGAAGCAGGCGTTAGAGCTCAAGCTGTAGATAAAGATGGCAAATTGGTTGACGATTTTATGTTTCAAGAAGGCTTAAATTCATTACACGTACTGAATGCACCTAGCCCAGCTGCAACAGCATGTTTAGCAATTGGAGAACATATAACTTCTAAAGTATTGAGATAAGTATTTTATCTATTACCTGTTTGAACGTCCCAAAGATTTGAATAAACTTTTCCGATTGTAACAAGTTCATCATGCGTACCGTTTTCAACAATTTCCCCGTCTTCTAGAACATATATTTTGTCAGCATTTCTTATTGTTGAGAGGCGATGTGCAATTGCAATAACTGTTCTTCCTTCTTTAAGGGTATCGAGGGAACGCTGGATTGCAGCTTCTGTTTCGTTATCAACTGCTGAAGTAGCTTCATCTAAAATTAATATTTCAGGATTTTTTAGAATTGCTCTAGCGATAGATATCCTTTGTCTTTGCCCCCCTGAAAGTTTTTGTCCTCTTTCTCCAACAATTGTGTGTTCTTTATTTGGAAGTTGATTTATGAATTCATCGGATTCAGAGAGCCTTGCTGCTTCCCAAATCTCTTCTTCAGATGCTTCTAGATTTCCATATGCAATATTTTCAAATACGGTTCCTTCAAATAGAAATATATCTTGGCTAACTAATGCAATATTGTTTCTTAGGCTTTTAAGATCTAAATCCTTTATATTTATATGGTCGAATTTTATATCTCCTTCAGTCACATCATAGAGCCTTAAAATAAGCTTAATCATTGTTGATTTACCAGAACCTGTGCTTCCAACGATTGCTACTGTCTGGCCTTTATTGATTTCTACTGAAACATTATTTAAAACAGTAAATCCTTCAACATAAGAAAAATTAACTTTGTTGAATACGATTGAATTTTCAAAATTCTTTAGTTCATTATTGCCATTTGTTATTTTTGGCTTCGTATCTTTTAGTGTTGTAATTCTTTTAAAAGAAGCCATAGCACGCTGATATAAATCAAAAGTATCACCAAGTTCAGTTAATGGCCAAAGTAATCTTTGAGTTATAAAAAGGAGAACAGAGTACATTGCCACTTTTATTTGACCATCTAAAGCCATAAATCCTCCTATTAACAATGTTGCTGTAAATCCAAATAAAATAGCAATTCTAATTATTGGAATAAATGCAGCAGAAAGCTTTATTGCATGGTAATTTGCTGCCTTAACTTCTTCTGACGACTTAGTTATTCTCTCAGTCTCTTTACCTTCTCTATTGAAACTTTTAACAGTTAATATACCTGTTAAAGAATTAGATAGATTTGCATTTAAAGATTCAATTGTGTTTCGAATTTTTGTATATCTTTTTGCAATTGTTTTAGTAAATTTAAAGGAACCAAAAATAATTATTGGTATAGGTATAAAGGCAAATAAAGCAATTAGAGGCGAGATATAAATAAATGTTCCTCCAATTACAAGAACGGTAGTCATTGTTTGTAAAAGTTTATTCGCTCCTGTATCTAGAAATTTCTCAAGTTGATTAACATCATCATTTAAGATTGCCATCAACCTTCCAGATGATTTATTTTCAAAAAATTCAAGATCAAGATCTAAAACGTTATTAAAAGTTTCAGTACGTAGTTTGTGTTCAATGTCTTGTGAAATATTTCTCCAGGTTACTGCAGCAACATAATCAAAAGTAGATTCTAAACCCCAGATTACAAACGTTAGTACAGCCAATACAATTAATTGCTGCCTTCTATCTTCATAGCCAAGATTCCCTAAAAATGAATCTGATCCTTCAACAACAATATCTATAGCTATTCCTATCAAAACAGGAGGAGCAAGGTCAAATAATTTATTCAGAATAGAGTAAATTATTCCTCTTTTAATTTTTGTATCTTGTTTTTGAGAATACAAAAATAATTTTTTAAGATTGTTTTCTTTCATTAGGTTCAATATTAACTTTTAGTTAAATTATTAATTCCATCCCTAATTTCTTTAAGAAGAACAACTTCCTTTGATTCTGAAGCTGTTGTTTCTTCGTCGTCATCATCGATTAGTTCATTAAAGTGATTGTAAGCTTTTATTACTAAAAACATTACAAAAGCAATAATCAAGTAATTAATTGTTTCACCTAAAAAAGCTCCCAAGCTTCCTGACTTTAGACCAGAGGAAGGATCTACGTCACCAAATAAACCTAGATTTTCTAAATTAGGCATATTTAAAACTAACCCAATAAGTGGCTCGACCAATCGTTTAGTAAAGACATCAACTAATGACTTAAATGAAGCACCCATAACGAATGCAACCCCTAATTCGACAACATTTCCTCTATTTATAAAGTCTCTAAATTCTTTTATCATTTATCAACCCTCCAATATTTGTTTCATTATTTAAGATTACAAGTATTCTTAAATCCTATGAGAAAATTTCAAATTTATTTACTTACTTTTTTGCTTTTTGCATCCTGTGCAGCAAATGAAGAATCAGTTGAAGAAGTCGTCGAAGACACTACAACTAGTACAACCACTACAACCAGTACAACTACTACAACCACGACAGTTATAGAAGAAGAAAAAGTTTTAAACGAATATGGGCAAGAAATACTTGAAATGTCTTCAGAGATGAAAGAGCAATTTAATGAGTTAATTAGTTTTGTTGAAAAAAGAACAGGTCTTAAATTTACAGAATATCCAAAATACGAGCTCTATACATTAGAAGGATATAGGAATTACAGTGTTGCTTCATATTTAGATGATTTTGAAGAAGACTATGAGGAAGGTGAGTGGGAAAGAGCAGTTCTATCAGAAAATATGTGGGGATTAACAACAAAAACTCCTGATGAAATGAAGCAGCTTTATGTAGATTTTGTAAGGTGTGCTTCTTCGGGCTCATATAGTTTAGATGATAAAATTTTAAGAGTTCCAATTAAAAAGAATCAAAAGAAATTAAATTTATTTGAACAGTCTGTATTAGTTCATGAATTAACACATTCATTGCAAGGTCAGATAATTGATCTATCTGCTTGGTATAGCGAGATGAAGGAAACAGATGACTTTTCTGATTATTACGGTAGAAGATCAATCATGGAAGGACAAGCAGATTTAGTTCAAGCACGTTGGGAATCTGGATTAGATGCTTATGATAGGCAAACAATGCAATCTCAATATCCTCCAGGTTGCGGTATTGCGTTACCAGATTATATATATATACCTTTTGAATTATATTATGGATATGGTCCCCAACTTGTTAAGGAGATTTACAACCAAGGTGGAATGGAAGCTTTAAACGAAGCACTTTACTTGCTTCCTACTTCTGAACAAATATATTCGATTGAGAAGTATTATTCTTCAGAGCCTTATCAAGAAGTTTTAATTAACGATTTATCAATTGAAGGATATTCATTAGTTGATGAAGGAACACTGGGCTCACTTGATATTGTATATTTACTACAACCACAAATAGGTCAAGGCACTGCTGTCAATGCAGGGATAGGGATTGGTGGAGGATCTTGGAAAGATTATGAAGATGAAAATAGCAATCTCTTAATGACTGTAAAAATAAGTGGAGATAGCACAAAAGAATTAACAGAAATATATGATTCATTCATTAGTTGGGCAGAAGCACAGTCTAGGTTTTCACCTGGGGAAAGTAGTACAAATTCTTCAGGAGCACTATATATTGGTGATACAAATTTTTGGATTGAAAATAATAATGGATTTGTAAGGTTGATACTGTCTCAAGACTTAGACATATTGGTTAATATTATTACAGACTGTTCATCTGGATCTTGTAAAAAAGATTTTTAAATTTTGAGTACTTTTTATATTTGCGCAACACCAATCGGAAATCTTGATGACATTTCTAAGAGATTGGTAGATACTCTTAATTCTGTTGACATTGTTTATGCGGAAGATACAAGAAGAGGGAAGAAGCTTCTTAGTCATTTAGATATAAAGAAACCAATTTACTCATATTTTGTTGGTAATGAAAAATCTAAATCAAATGAAATTCTCAAACAAATAAAAGAGGGTAAATCAATTGCTTTGATTTCAGACGCTGGGACACCTTTAATCTCAGATCCTGGTGAATATTTAGTTAAAGAACTCATAAAGAACAATGTAGATATATTTGCTATACCAGGTCCATCGAGTGTCTTAGTTGCTTTAACATTATCTGGCTTTGATACTGGTAAGTTTAATTTCTTGGGATTTATTCCAAAGTCAGGCAAAGATAGGGAGAAATTTTATCATCAAATTAAAAACTCAGAAGCTACTTCTGTTTGTTTTACATCACCAAAAAGAATAAAAAAAGACTTAAAAGAGTTTGTTAATTTAAAACTAGAAAATGAGATAGTTGTTTGCAGAGAGATGACGAAAAAATTTGAAACTATATACAGAGGGGATGCAGAAACTTTACTTTCTGACTTAAAAGATATAGATATAAAAGGTGAAATTACCTTGGTCATTTCAAAATCTGAAAAAATAATTGATTTAGATATAGATATTCTAAAAGCTGTTGAGGGTATGATTTCTTTTGATATTCCTAAAAGAGAGATAGCAAAAATATTATCTTCAATTTCTAATTACAGTGCTAATGAAATTTACGAAAAAATTAAAGACTCTTAATTGTTTTAATACATTTAGAGCATAAAAATTTATCTTTTAACTGAATATTTACATTTTTATTTCCACATATGTCACAGTTCTTATAACCTTTAGTAATAATTAACTGGTTGTTCTCAACAAACATTGAAATATCATCGTTATGATCAATATCCAATGCTTTTCTAATTGATTTTGGAATAACTATTCTTCCAAGATTATCAATCTTTCCTTTATTACCTTTGACCATATTTCTATTGCTCCTATTCTTATATAGTAGTGAAAAAATCTCTATCAAATCAAGAATTGAAATGGGTTGATACCCATTGCCATCTACAGCTTTTAAAACATAAAATTAGTGAAATAGATTTTTCTAACATAGAATATTTGATTATTCCTGGAGTAGATGTTGATTCCTCTAAGAAAGCAAAAGAAGCATCCAGTTCTTTACCTATAAAAGGATATTGGTCGGCTGGACTTCATCCTCATGATGCAAAAAAATTATCAACAGAAAAAGAAGAACTAGAGGTGTTGTTTTCAGAAGCGGATCTTATAGGAGAAACGGGCCTGGACTATTATCGCAACTTATCATCGAAGGATGAACAGAAAGAAAATTTAAAGTTTCATTTAGATGCATCAAAAAAGTATAAAAAACCAATAATTATACATTGTCGAGATAGCTTCGAAGATATCCATAGCTTAATTAGTCAGTATCATGGAGAATTTCCAATCATATTACATTCCTGGACAGGGGGTAAGAAATGGACAAAAAAATTTTTAGACTTAGATATTTATTTTTCAATATCTGGAATTGTTACATATGAGACTGCAAAAGATCTCCAGCTCTCTGTTGAGGAAATTCCTATAGAAAGAATGCTTTTAGAAACAGATACTCCTTACCTAACTCCAGTGCCAAAAAGAGGGGAAGATAACCAACCAAGCTATGTTTCTTATACAGCAAATAAAGTTGCTGATATCAAAGGGGTTAGCCTAGATGAGTTATCTCACCATACAATAGCAAATTCAAATACTGTTCTTGGAATATAAATTCTATGAGTGAACTTTATTGGGTCAAACAATTAGAAAATGAAGCTAATAATAATCTTGGTCAAAATTTCCTCATTGACTCAAATATATCAAGAAAAATTACAAAACTTGTACAAGGCCAGCTTGGAGATCCCATTCTAGAAATAGGACCTGGAACAGGGTCTTTAACTAATGAATTATTAAAAGATGATTACAGAATAAAAGCAATTGAAATTGATAAAGAATTAGTAGAC
>PBPX01000067.1 GCA_002724835.1 Actinomycetota bacterium
ATACAAGTGGATCAGGCACCCCTTCAGCGGTTGCCTCCACAACTAAAAACTTACGTTTAGCTTATGCTACTGTAGGCGGAAGCGGTGTTCTCGACACTTGCGCCGTAGTTACAGCTCAGTATAACTAATATCAATAAGGGGGGGTATCCGTACCTCCCTTTTTTTATTCACAAATATTTATACCTATGACTACCACAACAATTGATCTCGATACCGAACTATCCGCAGTCAATGCGATTCTTGGTAGCATCGGCCAGTCCCCTATATCAGGATTAGATTTTGCAAACCCAGAGATATCATTTATATATAATCTGCTCAAAGAATCTAGCCAAGATATACAGAATGAAGGCTGGACATTTAATATTGAATATCACATAAAAGAAACTGTTGGTGCTGATAATAAAATCATTATAGAATCTGATGTTATCCGTATAGATAATGAAGATGCATGGGATAGAACCCGTGACTTTGTAAGAAGAAAAGATGCTGATGGTATCTGGAAACTATATGACAGAGTAGATCATACATTTGAATTTCCAGATGACGATTACTTCTATGTAAACAAAGTAAGGTTATTACTATTTGAAGATATACCTTCCGTATTCCAAAGGTATATAATATACAAAGCATCAGGTAGAGCTGCAGTACAGTTAGTATCTAACCAACAATTACAAGGTATGTTAGCAACCTATGAAGCTCAAGCACGTGCAGCTTGTATGGAATATGAATGTAATCAAGGTGACCATAACTATATGGGTTGGCCAGATGAATCTGCCTATCAATCTTACAAACCTTATGTATCCTTAAGACGCTAATGGCAAGTGTTACACAGAAAGTACCTAATTATGTCTTAGGTATATCAACACAACCAGATGAAAAGAAAATACCAGGACAAGTAGTAGACCTAGTGAATGGTGTACCTGATGTAGTTAATCAATTAACTAAACGTCCAGGAAGTCAACTGGTAAAAGACATAACAACTACAAGTAATCCTTATGGGGATAGTAAAACATATGCTGTTGATACCGCAGCTAACGCTAAATGGTTTAGTATTTATACAGCCCATGATGAACAATATATTGGTCAATGTGCAGCAGATGGAGAAGTTAATATATGGAGATGTAGTGACGGTGCTTCGATACCCGTGGATTATTCCCTTGTTCCTGGAACACTTAAAGCTACTTACTTAGATAACACAGCATTGTCAGACGAGAAGTCTTCTGATATACAGGTACTAACTATTAATGAGACTACCTTTTTTGTTAATAGAAGAAAGAATACAGCAATGCTATCTGGTACAGGTGATCTATCACCAGCTCAGTTAAATGAAGCATTCATATCTCTTGATACTATAACTTATGGTAAACAGTATGCATTAGATATATTCGATCCAGAGGATAATACTACCTTTACACATACAAGAGCTACAGGTATAACTGTTGATGAAACTACTAGTTATAGTGGTACTAGTAATGGTGACTGCTTAGGTATGGGTAGAGAGACTGTTGAAATAAGTACAGGTACAGATAAGTTTGGAACCTCGCCTCCTAATATGAGTGCGAATGGTAAGTCTAGATTAAGGTATGAAGTAGATACAAGATGTACTCCACAACCTACACCTCCTATTGATGATAGCTATGACTATCATGATACATATCAACCATTTGTAAAGTTACAGTTTGGTGGAGAAGGTTGGGCGGTAAATGATACACATCAATATACTTCAGAGAAAGGTGTAACAACAACTGCTAAAATTAAGAGTACTCAGACTATTGTATCAAGGTGTAATGTAGCTGGAGTAAGACCTCCTGCCACATCATCAACTGCTGAAGAGCATGTATCTACAGCTGGTATCTTAGGTGATATGAAAGCTACTCTAGATGCTATCTCTGGTACAGGTATAACTTGTACAATTGTTGGTAATGGTTTGCATCTATATAGAGCTACACCATTTGGAGTCACAACACCTGAAAAGACGTTGATGACTATCACCACAACAGAAGCAAATAATATAGCCGACCTACCACGTACATGTAGACACGGATATGTTGTTAGAATAGTTAATAGTGGTGAGGATATGGATGATTACTATCTTCGTTTCCAAGCTGAAGGTATTAATGCAGAGATATCAAAGAGTGCTACATATGCTAGATCAGGTACTACAGTAACAGTAACATCAACTGCACATGGTTTGTCCAATGGTGATCAAGTCTTTGTTGACTTCACTAGTGGAGGAGCATTGGATGGTTTATATACTATTGCTAACGTAGCGTCTGATACATTTGAACTAACTACAGCAGCATCAGGTACAATCGGTGCAGGTGCAACTCTTACATACACTCCAGCTCGTTACGGAGAGGGCGTGTGGGAAGAGGTAGCAGCCCCTGGTATAGAAGTTACCATAGATAAGGATACGATGCCCTTACAGATCAAAAGGGTCAGTGGTAGTACAACTAATACAATAGCAACATCAGCAGTAAATACTAGTACTGAAGTGATTACTATTACTAATCATGGAATGAGTACTACACAAGCAGTTACATATAGTAATGGAGGTGGTACAACTTTAGCAGGATTGTCTGATGCTACTACATATTATGTTATTAAAGTAGATGATAATTCAATTAAATTAGCCACAAATGCTAGTAATGCTACAGCTGGTACAGCTATTAACTTAACTGGTACTGGAAATAATGCTCAAACTATAACAGATATCCACTCTATTAATGGTGGTACAGCAAGAAATTATAGTAACGGCTGGTTTCAATTCCAATATCCAGATTGGGGTGAACGTGATGTAGGTGATAATATAACTAACTCCCTACCTACTTTTATAGGTAATCCAATTCAAAAGATGATGTTCTTTAGAAATAGGATAGCCTTATTAAGTAATGAGAATATAATTCTATCTAGGGTTAATGATTACTATAGCTTCTGGGTTAAGACAGCTATGGCTATATCTAATGCTGATCCTATTGACTTACAATCCAGTTCTCTATATCCAACTAAACTATTTGATGCTGTTGAACAAGCTGGTGGATTAGTTATATTCAGTGCTAGTGAACAGTTCTTATTAAGCTCAGGTGCTGAAGCTTTGCTTACTCCTGAGACTGCTAAGATTAGTTACTTATCTTCCTACGCATTCAACCCTGATACGGAACCAATATCTTTAGGTACTACTATAGGATTCTTAAATAGTACTGCACGTCAATCTCGTTTCTATGAGATGGCTAATGTATCACCTACAGAAGAACCAGAAGTACAAGAACAAACTAAAATTGTAGGGGAATTATTCCCACAAAATACAACTCTTATATCAGGTTCTACAGAAAATGATATACTTTTATTTGGTGTAGATAGTACATTACATACTTCTACAAATGAAGTGTGGGGATATAAGTATTTCGAATCTGGTGGTAAACGAGCTCAGTCAGCATGGTTTAGATGGTTAATGCCAAACAAGGTTATATACCATACAATACTAGATGATGTCTATTATGCAATATTAGGTAACAGTGCTAACAATAAATTTACACTAGAAAAATTTGATCTGAAATTAACTTCAGACACACCTATGATAGGTACAGCTCCTGATGAAAATAGGGTACATTTAGATACTAAGAAAACAATTGCAACAGGTGATATAACATATAACACTGCAGCTGATACTTCTACCTTTACATTAGGTTCAGGGTATTATAGTGATAAGACATTGACCGTATATTGTACTACAGATAGTGATGATATAGGTAAAAGTTATGATGTACCTGCAGCTTCTATAACTGGAACTGCACCTAATGAAACAGTCACATTACCAGGTAACTGGAAAACTTCTAAAAAAGATGGGAGTCCAGTTAACGTTGATTTAATTGTTGGGTATGAATATGAATTTGAAGTAGAGTTGCCTAAGATATATATTACTAAAACAGCAGGTGAACAGCAAACATCTGAAACCAGAGGTTCTTTGATTATCCATAGAATGAACTTTGACTTTGGAGATGTAGGTGTTATAGATGTAACCTTAAAGAGAAGAGGTAGAGATGATTATACTTATACCGTTGAATCATTAGAATGGGATAATGTTTCAGCAAGTAGAGCAACTATTGCTAAGAACTACTTACATACTATACCAGTATATGATAGAAATGATAATCTAACAGTATTTCTAAAATCAAACCATCCATCTCCAGCTACTATTCATTCAATGAATTGGGAGGGAGATTACTCACCAAGATACTATCAACGTGTCTAAATACATTCACCCTATTACTGTGGAAGCTGCTATTGAAGTAGCTTCTAATCTTCGTGATGATGATTATAGAGAAGTGAAAGAAGGCCACGGTCATGAACCACTTCTCTATATTCCTGCATCAGCTTTCTGTGGAGACACAGTTTGGTTCGAAGTCCCCAACGGCAAGACTGCCGGATTAGCGGGAGTGCAAGGAGAAGGTCAAATATGGATGTTGTGTACTAACGCAATCCATGAATACCCTTTAACCTTTGCTCGTGAAGCCAAACGATTTGTAGAAAGTAGAAAAGAAAAACTCCTTTGGAACATAGTAGATAAACGGAACACCGCTCATCTTAAACTTCTAAAGTTTCTGGGATTTAAGTTCTTACGGGAACTTGAACATGGTCCCAACAAATTAACCTTTATAGAATTTTGCCGTGTGCGAACCAGTATCAATGATCTCGATGGGCCTCAATATGGCAGGCCAAGTAGCAGGACACAACGCTGAAACTGCTGCAGCTAGAGGAAGAAACAACGCCAAAGCTAGAAATAACTATATACGAGAAAAAGAATTTCAAGTAACAGCTAATCTTGATAATGTACAATATCTAAGTGATGTACAAGAACAAGATAACCAACAAGATGCTACATATGCAGCTATGTTAGATCAATGGTCTGATACTGATTTTCAATTAAAGAAACTATTTGCTGCAAAAGACTATGAAATAGAAGATGCTATCATTGCGATGCATAAAGGTGGTGCTTCTGAAC
>PBPX01000068.1 GCA_002724835.1 Actinomycetota bacterium
AGTCATCATTGACATTGCTTGTTCTTTTTTGTCATCTTTAATTTTTATTAAATTAATTCGTGCATACATAATTTTCTCCTTTCACCTTATTTTAATTGTATCTTTTTTAGTTATCGCTTGTTCCAAGCTAATAATGGCCCAACTCCTACGCCTAAAATTAAAGTAAGCCAAACAACTAACCCAACAGGCATTAAGGATTCAGGTAGTTCATATCCAAAAAAGGTACCAGCGCCCGAAATCAAAAACCCAACAACTCCACCAACTAAAAGGTTGTATCTCCAGATATTAGCTATGACCCCCTCTGAAACTGAGTACAGAGCGATCATATTTAAACAAATAAAGAAGAAAAATGGACCGAATTCATTTCCAGTGCTTCCTATTGTTAAAGAATTAGCTGTAAAGATAGCTGCTGCAAGAAAAGTTGTCCCTTCTCTCCAGTTTTCCGGTACATTTTCACCTAAAAGAGATTTGAGTGATAGAGCTATTCCAGCAAAACCTAAACCCCATAAGAATTGCACTAACGGATGCGGTTGTTCTTCTCCTAAGATGCCTGTAGTTACAAACCCTATAACGTTGGCAATAATAAATAGATAAGCTGCTTGTTGCCCATTTTCTTTATCTGTACTTGTAAAAAATGATTTCATAATAATATTTCTCCTTTTCTTATTTTGATATCTAGTGTTAAAAAATATTGTAGAAGAATTTAATTGAAGAATCTTAAAGCAAGAGTTAAATCTATGTGAACAGATTATTTCAAAGATGTTTCAAAGTTTTTACCAGTCTTTAAATGGCTGGGGGCCAGATCCAATATTGCCATAACGATGATTTGTTATTGATATAGATTGCTCTTTCACCCAACAAAGAAGCTCTTGTTTACCATTTTGAGACAACCCTCTCTCATCAATTGTTGCTCCTGAACTAAATATCTGAGTTGGTATTTCTTGACTCGTTGCTATCCATCTTATTTTTTCAAAAATAGACAGATCTAAATTTGAATCAGGACCTAATAGAGTATCTTGAGATATTATCTTTATGTTTATATTCAATAACTCAGATATCCAAAATATAAACTTTTCTAAATCTTTTGAAAAGTCTTCTTCAGTAACTAGCAAGATGCTTTTGTAAGGAATGTATCGTTTAAAATTTCTTTCAGACTCTATGTCTGCTAGTTTTATTGACTTATTACCAATCTCTTCCCATGTCAGTTTAAATTCATATTTTAAACTTTCTATATTTTCTACCGGTTGATATTCACGAAACATTGAAACATAGTGATCTCCACCTGTTTTTGCAGTTGGGCCAAAACTACTTTTTTTCCAGCCCCCAAATGGATGTCTGTCGACAACTGCCCCTGTTGTTGTTCTATTAACATATAAGTTCCCTGCTTCAACATTTTCAATCCAGTATTCACATTCTTTTTCATTTAGAGACTGTATTCCAGCTGTAAGTCCATATGGAACAGAATTTTGCCAATCAACTGCTTGTTCTAAATCTTTTGCATTCATTACCCCAAGTACCGGCCCAAACCATTCATTTTGATGAGCCCAAGATCCTGGCTGAACATTAATTTTTACACCAGGAGACCATAAATATACACTTTCGAGTTGCTTTGGCTCAACAAGCCACTCCTCACCATCTTCAAGCTCTTCTATAACTTTTGATAAATTTTTATTCACTGGACTTATCAAAGGACCAACTGACGTAGAGAAATCTGCTGGGTCTCCTACTTTAAGTGATGTGACAGCGTCTTTTAACTGTTTAAAAAAAGTTGGATTGTTGTAAATAGACTGCTCAACAATTGCAAGGCTTGAAGCTGAGCATTTTTGTCCAGCATGCCCAAAGGCAGAATCAATAATGTCCTTCACTGCAGCATCGATGTCAGCGCTTGCGGTAACAACGATTGAATTTTTACCACTTGTTTCTGCAAGCAATCTTAAGGATGGATTCCATTTTTTAAATAAGAGTGCCGTTTCATAAGACCCTGTCAGAACAATGGAGTCAACATCATTATGAGTAATAAGATGTTTGCCAATTTCATTTTCGTCTGTAGGTAGAAAATGTAAAACTGATTTTGGTACTCCAGCTTCCCATAGTTGGTTTACTAGTTCCCAGGCTACCAATACTGTCTCTGGGGCTGGTTTAAAAATAACAGTGTTACCTGAAACTAAAGCAGCTACAATTCCTCCCATTGGTATTGCATAGGGGAAGTTCCAAGGTGGTGCAACGACTACAACACCTAAAGGTGAAGATTCTTTATCAAGCTTTTCCGCTGCTAAAGAATAAAATCTAACAAAATCAATAGCCTCTGAAATTTCTGGATCTGCCTCTGAAATAGTTTTTCCACCATCTCTCATCATCGCGGCAATCAATCGAGGTCTATTTTCTTCCATTATTGTTGCGCATTTACCCATTATTTCCTTTATATTTTCTATATTTGTTTTCTCCCAATTATTTTGTTCAAATTTTGCAATTCTTACTGCATCATCGACAAGATCTATAGTTGATAAATTATATGAATAAAGAGTTTGTCCATTTTTGCCTGGTTCAAGACCATTTTTGTGTTCCAAATTTAAATACTCTCTGCCACTAACAACAACTGGAATAAGAGTCTTTCCAAAAACATACTCTTTATTTTTTATTAACTCAATAAATTTTGGATCGGTTAAGTCTTTATTTGCTTGATTGTTAAAAATATTTTCTTTAAATGCATTCTCTCTTGTATCATTTTGTACGGCTCTTCTTCTACTGTCGGTATTAACAACATGGGACATATGTATTGAATCAATAAATCTTTTTGCTTGTTGGTTAAATTGTTTATTTCCCGGAGCAATATCAAATGATGCTCTAAGATAGTTTTCTTCAGAAGTGTTTTCATCTAATCTCCGAACAAGATAGGCAACAGCAGCTGGGAACTCCTCATCTGAAGTAACTGGAGAATAAAGCAACACCGATCCAAATCTTTCCTTTACTGCAAGAGCCTCTGGGTTGGCCATGCCTTCTAACATTTCAATTTCTACTTGTTCTTTACACCCTCTCATTTGTGCAAGTGTTTGTGCAAAAGCAATGTGAAATAAGTTATGGCTAGCTACTCCAATAGTTAAAAAATCTTTAATTTTTGAATCAATAGCAGTATTGATTAACCTTGCATAGCTAGCATCTACTTCTTCTTTGCTTTCATAAGGTGCTGCCTTCCATCCGTTTAATTCCCCTTCTGTTTTTTCCATTGCCAGATTGGCACCTTTAACAATCCTTATCTTTATTTTTGCTCCTGTTTTTTCATGCCTTCTTTTAGCCCAAGCAATTAAATCTTCAAACGCTGCATGAGAATCTGGTAAATATGCTTGTAAAACAATCCCTGCATAAAGTTTTTCGAAACTTTCCTCATCAAGAAGTTTTTTAAATACATCAATCGTTACTTGTAAATCTCTGTATTCCTCCATATCAAGATTCACAAAAACATTCTCTTCTTGTGCTTTGGAATAAATCTTTCTTAATTTTTCTGCAACTCTACTCACAGAACCATCATGGTCTGCCTCCTGAAGCTGACTAACTATTGCTGAAATCTTTACAGATATATACGTAACTTCTTCTAATTCCATTACAGATAAAATCTCATTAAATCTTTTGTTTGCTTCCTCTTCTCCTAAAACTGCTTCACCAAGAATATTTATATTTACATCTATATCCTGTTGTTTTCTTTTGTCTATATATGTTTTTAATTTATCTTTTTTCGAATTTAAAATTATTCCCTTAGAGTCTAATTTCACTCTTGTTTCAACTATGTACTTTGCAAATCCAGGAAAAATGTTTGAAATTAATATAAGAATTTTTAACCCAAAAAAATCAATAAGACCTAGGCCTTTGTATGTAACTTTTTGATTTATGTTTCTCAATATTTTTCCAGAGGCCTTGGATGAGGAGATTCTCATAACTTCATCGGTTAAATGCATCGTTGTTTGAAGAGTTTTTGAGTTGTTAAGAAGTCTTGAGAATTGTGACTTTCTTCTTTTGTCTGAAAGCTTTTCTTTTCTTGAAGCTAACTCAATTAAATCTGTAGCTAGATATACAGAATCATCAATTGTTACTTGTGAAATTAACTCCATCTTATGTTTATTCTATTACGTTTGAAAATGCTTAATAGTTTTTTAATGTATTAATAAGACTTTGAATTAATTTTTCTATATCTTCTATACATACACTTTCATTTGGTGCGTGAGCATTTCCTTCGTCGTCTCCTGGTCCTATCAATACAAGTTCTGCTTCAGGAAATTGATCTGTGAATACGTTGGCAAAAGGGATAGAACCACCAACACCCATATAAGCTGGTTCTGTCTTCCATACCTCTTTAAATTCTGTTATTAATTTTTTTGTAAATTCTTTATTTGGATCAGCAACGACTCCACTCCCTTTTGATTCAGGAATAAATTTAACATTTGCGCCCCATGGAGTATTTTTCTTTATATGTTCTTCAAGCATTTTCATAGCATGTTCTGGATTCTCAGTAGGTGGCAGTCTTAGGCTAACTTTCGCTTTAGTTGATGGAATTAAAAGATTAATAGATTCATCTACACCCGGTGCATCAATTGCGAGTACGCTTAGTGCGGGCTCTAGCCAAAGTCTTTTTGAGTAACTATCCGTTTCAAATAAATTAATTTCATCTGAACCTAAAAGTTTTTTTATATCATCTTTAGGTATTTCAAAAACTTCACCTTCACTTGGAGTTAGTCCTTCAATCTGTAATTCTCCTTTTTCGTTGTGAAATGAAGAAATTATTCTACTTAAGACCATGAATGCATCTGGAACAATTCCTCCCCCTAACCCAGAGTGGACAGCTTTCATAGGCTGATCAACAACTATTGTTCCATCAACAAGTCCTCTCAGGGAAGTTGTAACAGTCGGTAATCCAGATTTGATATTTCCTGAATCTGCAATAACAATTACATCAGCTTCTAAATCTTCTTTATTTTCTTTAATAAATTGTTCCATTGTAGGAGACCCTATTTCTTCTTCCCCTTCAATAAATATTTTTATATTGACTGGAGGATTGTCTTTTAATGCTTTAACAACTTCATAGTGAGTCACTACACCAGCTTTATTATCACCAGACCCTCTTCCGTATAACCTTCCTTCAATAATTTCTGGAACAAATGGATCAGTCTCCCATAATGAAAGATCTCCTACAGGCTGTACATCGTGATGAGCATATAAAAGGACTGTTTTTTTAGTTGGATCTTGTTCTGTTTGAGCAAGAACTGCTGGCATTCCTTCATTACTCTTAGATATTTTTGAAGTTAACCCAAGACCTTCAAACAAGTCTTTTACACTTTCTGCTGATTGCTCAACATCCTTATAATGTTTTTTTTCTGAGCTAATAGACTCTATTTTTACTAATAATTTAAGAACATCAATAATTTTTTTTTGAACCATATGTCTAATATTCTAAATGAAATAGGCCTTTTTCCTTAATAGGAATGGGAAATATTTAACCTTACAATTCTGATATTCAAGTTTTTTTTTGTATAAAATTATAAATAAGCGGAGCAATTTTAATGAAAAAAAAGAAGCCTTTAATTATTTTAACTATTCTTTTTCTCTTGGCTTCCGCGTGTGGTGGAGGTTCGGAGTCTACTGACGCCTCGCCTGAAACAAGCACTACGTCTACAACCACAACTACTCTGCCTGGTGAAATAGGTGAGGTTGTTGATGAAACTTCTCTTGTTGTGCCGCCAATTCTTTTGAAACCCCTGATTGGAGCAACGGGTGTTCTAACTGATGCTGCAGAAGATTGGGATGTAGTTACAGAAATTGTAACTCTTGATATGGGGGTAAAAATAAGAACAGCTGACAACGGTACAGCTCAAATGACTTTTGAAGATGGTTCTGCATTATTGATGGGTGGAAACTCTGTAGTTAGTGTAAGAAGTTTTGATTACGACGAAGAAGCTGGAGCAAGAGTATTAACTATAGATGTTATTTCTGGGAGTATTGCATATGATATATTCAGTGAAGGACTTAGTGCCTCGCTAGCAAAAATTGTAACTCCAACCGCAGAGCTTTCGGTTCATGGTACAGAGGGAGTTTTTGAATATGATGTCTCCACTTTTTCTACAAAAAGCACCGTGTTAGAAGGTGGTGAAGAAAATGATGATGCTGTTTTTAGTGAACTACTACCAGATGAAGAAGGAAATCCTGTACTTGTCGCCGTATCTCAAACGTCAGGTACAGAGCTTGGTAGTGCAACGACTGGAGGGTCTGGTTGGGTAGAGGAAGACTCTTCTACCGTTGCTTTAATAGTTGATGAATTTGTTTCAAATATGGAAGGTGACTGTAGCTACACATGCAAGGCTGAGACACAAGAAAATTTAGCAGAAGGCTCTGAACAATTAACAGCAGATGTTGCCGCTAATGCTGTCTTTACAGAAGGGGATACGGAGAGGATGGAGTTAGCACAAACACTTTTAGTAGCAGCTGGCGCTCCGGAAGATATTACTGGATCTGTTCAAGATTTATCTGAAGCTGTTGCAGAGGTTGCTGTTCCTGAAGAGGCTGTTCAAGAATTTATTGACGCAAACTGGCAAGAAGCTCCTGAGGATGGACCAGCACAAGAGCTTCCACCTATGTCAGAATTTGTTGGAACTTTTTCAGATGCAGTAACAGTGCATGAAAACGATAATTTTCAAAATCTAGGTTTTGACCATAGTGAAAATGGTGACTTTAGGGCGCAACATGGAATGATGCAGTTTATATCTGCTGATACAAATGCTGTCAATGAATTAGCCGAAACAGGGGATGTCGCCTCAGCTATGGCATTAGCCGCAGCAAATATGTTTGTTAATGCAGGACAAGAAGAGTTTGCTGAAGGAACTTTCTGCGCAGAAAATCCAGATGACGCAGAATGTGCAGCTGGTGCTCCTCCACCAGAGTTTTTGGCACAAGCTTTTGCAGGAAATCACTTTGTTGAAGACATGGTTCAAGGTATGGGTTTTGAATATACGTTTACAGAGAATGATGTAAAGCCTGGATACTGCGACAGCCAAACATGGTTGCCTGAATGTGCAAATGGACCTGAGTTTGTAGGTGATGCTTTTGAAGAGGGGGGGGCGTATTGTGAAGCTAATCCTGAAGGGTGTGAAGAAGGTAGCCCTCAAGCTGGAAAAATGTTCTTTGGTGGAGGGCCTAAAGAAGATTCTTTCTGTGCAGATAGTCCTGATTCTCCAGAGTGTATGGGTGGGAATGCTCAAGCAGTTTATACATTTTTCCATGTTTATGATGAAGACGTTTTAGGTGATGATTGGGAACCTGTCGATTGTAGTCAATATCCAGATGATTCAATGTGTAGTGGTGAAGGAGACTTTTTCCATCAACATGTTGGAGATGCAAACGGCCTTGCTTTAGATAGAAATGATATGTTTGATATTTATGGAGGCCCTCAAGAATTAACCGGGCCACCACCAGAATTCTGTCAAGAAAATCCTGAAGCTACTGAATGTGGCGATAACTATAGACCAGCTGATGTTTATTCCGGAGGGGAATATGTGGCTCCTGGGTATTGTGATCAAACACCAGACGCACCTGAATGTGATTCCAATTTTGGTCAAGGCGGAGGGCTGAAAGGTCCTTTGACTGGCGGGTTGTTAGCTCAATATGCAGCTCCAGATCCAAATGCCAGAGCTGGTGAAAAGCCTAATTTCTGTACAGAAGATCCTAACCACCCTGAGTGTTTTAGAGATTATTACGGAGAAGGTAATTTAGACAAGGGCGAGTTCCTAGGCAATATGTTTAGTGATGATTCATATGTTGACTTAGCCCAACAAGGAGTTTTCTATAATTCAATTGACGGAGCAGATGATTTAGCATCTCAGCGATATGGTAATCATGATGATTATTTTGTTCTTGATTGCTCGGCTCCTGGAAATCAAAATGAACCAGGATGTCAAGAAGGTTTTGATCCAGGAGAAGCCGGATTATTTGCAGGTGGAGAAGATGGTGTAAAAGAATTTGAAGCATTCAACCCTGAAGATGTAGGTTCACTTTGTCAGGACAATCCTCAAGACCCTCTCTGTTATGCTCAACCAACAGAAGGGGGAGGTCCTGGTCAAGGTGATGCTTTCGGTCCACCTCCTGAAGGAGGTTTGGCCCCTGGGACACAACCTGCACCAGGTGGATTCTGGGGAGATGCTGAAAAAGCGGAAGAATTTCAGAATCAATCAGATAATTTTACCGAATTCGCGGGAAACTATTGTGATGAAAACCCTGAGGACCCTACATGTTCACAAGTTGCCCCTCCACCTCCTCAAGATGGAATAATACAAGACCAAGATTGTGACGATAACCCTTATGCGCCTGGTTGCCCTCAAAGTGGTGGACAAGAAGGTCAAGGACCGCCTCCTGAGGGAGAAGGTTACAACCCTCCTCCTGGTGGGGAAGATAATCCTCCTGGTGGGGATATACCTCCTGGCGGACAACAAGACCAAGAAGATTGTGCGAATAACCCAGCTGCGCCTGGATGTCAACCTGGACAAGAAGGTCAAGGACCACCTCCTGAGGGAGAAGGTTACAACCCTCCTGGTGGTGAAGGATCTCCTCCTGGTGGTGAAGGATCTCCTCCTGGTGGTGAAGGATCTCCTCCTGG
>PBPX01000056.1 GCA_002724835.1 Actinomycetota bacterium
GAGCCCATAAATCTAATAAAATTTAATATGTTATTATCCATTTGGAATGATGACATTTCTTAGGCAAACATCTTATCCAATATTGTTTCTGTTGTTATTGGTTCCTTCGAAGGGATGGATAGATGCAAATCTTTTTCAAGCAAATACTCTGATAACTTTAGTTTTAGCTTTGAATTTATTTTTTTTAAGGAATTCATTTGCAGAATATTTTAGAGATTTAAGAATAGCTCCTATCTATGAAGGAACAAATGGGATTCAAGCTTTAGATTTAATGTTTAGAAAACTGCCTTTAGACAATGGTCAAGCAATGCAAAGGCTTCTTGATGATGTAAATAAAGTTGTTGAAGAGATGAAAGGCGAGGATGACGTTGTAGCCTCTATGGCAGAAAAGCTAGAAACTGAAGTTGCAAAACTGTCAGAAATAACAATGTGGCTAGGTTCAAAAATGCTTGAAGGCGAATTAGTTGATGCTAGTGCTGGCGCAACACCCTATTTAAAAATGTTTGGACAGGTATTAGGTGGATATTATATGGGCAAAGCAGCTATTCTTGCCAATAAAAAACATACAGAAACAAATGATGATTTTTATGCAGATAAATTAACTCTTTGTAATTTTTATATGGAACAACTACTTCCACTTGCTTCCGGTTATGCCTCTTCAATAACTGCTGGTAAAGATGATCTTTTTGCAATGAAAGCAGAAAATTTTTAATTGATAGAATCACTTAAAGATAAAAATAAAACAATTGCTTTAGTTGGAGCAAGCAATGACCCAACTAAGTATGGAAATAAAATCTTATTAAACCTTAAATCTAAAGGTTTTAATGTAGTTCCAATTAATAATAAAGAGGAAGAAATAGATGGTTCACCTTCTTATAGAAGTGTTACGGATATTAAAGATTGCCCTTCAATAATAAATTTTGTTGTGCCTCCAAATATAGGTATTGAAATTACAAAAGACCTAGTAGAAAAAGGTTACGATAACTTTTGGTATCAACCTGGTGCAGAAAGTGAAGAAATTTCAAATTATTTAAAAGAGCAAGGTAAAAACTATATTGATGATCAGTGCATTATGGTTGTTGCAAAATAGAAATTATTAGTCGTCCGTACTTTTATTTACTTCATCCAATTCTTCGAAAGACTTTTCTAATTTATTTACACGAGTAGTTTTTAGTTTTTCAAAAGACTCAACAGTCTGATCCAACCGTTTAGTAACATCGTCAAAAGATTCAATAAATTTCCTTATTTCATTCTTAACTTTTTCATGGGTAGCAAGAATATTCTTTGTGTCTGTTTGCAAACTAAAGAGCTTCATTGAGTGTCGTATAGTTTCTAGATAAGCCATCAAAGTTTGTGGGCTAACTAATATTACTTTTTTGCTAAACGCATACTGAATAACAGGAATCCTGTCAGCTCCTATTTCTGATGTAAGTAAGAAATGATAGAGACTTTCAAGTGGAACATACATTAGTACAAAGTCCACAGTTCCTTCCTCAGCCGATATATATCCTTCACGACCCGCTGTTTCATCAATTTTTGTTTTAATTGCTTTATCTATAAAATCTCTGTTCTTTGATTTTATTGACTCTGTTATTTGCTTTCTTGATGCTTCATCAAGGGTTTCATCTTCAAGATCTCTGTTTAATTTTGAAATCTCCATATATGTGGTTAAAGGAAATTTTGAATCCATATTTATTGTTTTATTATCTGGAAGATAAAAAGTAAAGTCTGGCTTTGTTCCTTTCTCCATAATCTTTTGTGTTTCATAATGGACCCCGTCCTTATACTCCATGATTCCTAGAAGGTCTTCGACCTGAAGCTCTGCCCACTGTCCTCGACTTTGATTGTTATTTAGAACAGAAATTAAATTTCTTGTTTGTTGATCTACACCGCTTATGGAACTTTTAATTTCTCCAGTTTTCTCTAAAAACTCTTTAACTGTTTGATCTGATTTATCTAAAAGTTTATAAATTTGTGACTCTTCATTCTCAATAATTTCACTAACTATTCCTTTAATCAGATACTCATCATCATTATCTTTTTCATCATCTTTTTTCAATGAAAAATAAAGATTCGCTCCAAGAAGCAAAATAATTAATATATAAAATGCAATTTCCATAGTTTAAGAATAGCAATTAGTACGGACAATTTGACAGATAAGAGGGTTCCCATCCTAGAGAAATCCCTTATCATAAATCTCTTTTACATAGTATTATAGCTTTTAGGTAATAAGCCTGTTACCTCAAAAAAGAGTTCAGGAAACTGGACTCTTTTTTATTTTATTTTTTTTGCAAGATTAACAACATCATGCATAGTTTTTACAATCTCTTCTGGGTTGTAATATTTTTTAAATAGTATTTTTCTAGAATTTACAAGTGTGTCAGTTATTTTTAATCTTCTAAGTTTTTTTCTTTGGCTTCGAACAAGATCTTCATTTCTCTCTATGAAAAGTTTGGCTACATGGTCGTCGTCTCCTTCAAACTCACCCCTCCAATTAATCTTTACTCCCATATTTAAACTTTCTGGAAAATAAGTAACGAAAGAAACATACGTTGTTGATGATTCGCCGTGGCCTTCTGTATATACAATTATTTCGCACTTATAACCATCTATTATCCCGGACGTAATTTTTTCCTTGTGAATACTTTCTGGAGGACTATAAACAAAATCTAATTTCTCTGACGCTTTAATTAATGCTTCATTAATCTTTTTGCTAGAAGTTTTAACTAGCCATATAATTCCTAGAATAAAAATTATTGATATTAGTGAAATAATTAATACTCGGAGCATGACAATATCTAAACTGTGTCAAAAAGCTTTTTAAAACTAAACTTGAAATTATCTGATGAGTAATTGCTTAATATAAAATCTTTTGCATTGTTGCCAACATGGATTGCATCTTCATAATTATTTTTAATTTCTTGAATTTTATTAGTAAGGCTTTCTAAATTATTGCTCTCAAATATATATCCAGTTTGTCCATCTATTACAATATCTCCCATTCCTGGTGCGTCGGTTACAAGAACAGGGCATGCAGTAACCTGCGATTCAAATATTACCCTTGCTAAACCTTCAGAAACTGAAGGTAAAATCATCAAGTTTGTCTCTGAATAATGCTCCATCACTGATTCTCGGTTTACAGAACCAGTAAATGTAACTTGATCTTCTAATTCATATTTCTGAACAAGTGCTTCCAATTGAGATAGATAGTTTTCATTTGGTGTTGGGCCAACAATATATAATTGTATGTCTTTACTTTTAATTTCATTGAGAGCTTCAATAATTAAGTGTGGCTTCTTTCTATCTGTGACACTTCCTATGAATAAAATTTTAAATTCTTTATTGGCCTGTCTAACTGGATTAATATCTTTAAAATTATCAAAATCAACCCAAGCTGGAAATCTAGTTATTTCTTTATTCTGATTTATTTCTCTTACTTGTGCTTCTGTAGAAGAAGAGACAGCTCTTAATTTATCGGCTTTATCTAGTGTGTACTGAGCCATTCTCCTGAATACTTTTTTATATAGATTTGGAAATAATAAGTTCTTCTCAAGGCTTAGTGTCTCAATAAAATCTCCATGAGTTTCAATAATTATTTTTGTTTTTATATTCCTTATTCTTAAACCAAGGATAGAAAAAAAACTTGAAACTGGGTCTTGATATGAAATTATCTCTATGTTGTTTTTTTTAACAACTGTTGGAAGAGCAAAGACTGACAAAAAAAATATTTTTATATAATTTAAAATTCTATTTTTAACCTTTTTATGTAAATAAAGTTTTGTATTTCCAGATGTTTGATAAGTTTTTTTATCTGCAAAAGCGAAAATATGTAAGTTGCAAATTTCATTCAAATATTTAAATTTTTTTTCTATATTTTCAGTTAGAGGTACTTCATATGTAGTTGGAGCTACAAAAAGAACATTTTTCATAACTCTAAAAATCTATCTAGCTCTTCTACAAGTTCATGGTCATGTGTCCACGGAATACCGTGGGTGGCGTCAGTAAATATTTTAGATTCTACATTCTCTAAACCATTTATTATTTCAGATGAAATATGTTCTGGGACCAAGCTGTCTTTACCTCCTGTTAAGACTAGTGTCTGTGTTTCTATTTGATCTAACCAGGGTCTTGCATCAAAAGGTACTACAAACCTTCCTCCGTCAGCATAAATAAAATTATCTTTTGATTTATGTAAATTATTCCAAGCCCATTCTGAGTATTCATTCTTCACGGCTTTTGACTTTCTTAAAAATGAATATTTTGATTGTGGATTTGAATTTGGAAACAGCCTCTCTCTTATTCTTACTGCTGCTACAAACAATTTAAATAAAGGTGATTCCGCGCTAAAGCCTTGCCAACTAAATGGTGTGATTAATACTAATTTTTTTATTAAGTTTGGATTTTTCCTTGTAATGCTTAATGCAACAGCACTGCCCATAGACCAACCGACTAAATAACATTTTTTTATATTCAAATTATTTAAAATACTAATTACCGTGTCCGCATTTTCATCAATGTCCCACCTCTCCCAACTTGCATCTGATTTTCCATGATTCTTAAGATCAATAGCTACAAAAGAGTTTTTTGTTTCATATTTTGGTAAAACTTTAAACCAGCTTCCCAAAGAATCGGAACCCCAACTATGTAAAAAAACTATTGGTGTTGTGCCTTCAACATAAGATTCCCTAATAAAATACTCTTTTTCGCGGATATAAATTGTTCTTCCGGAAATTTTTGAAGGATGAAGTTGTGTTATCCCTTCTGTTTTACTTTTTTTTGTCTCGACTAAATTTTTTACAATAGCACTAAAAGCAAATATTTTGGTGAGTGTTTTAATCATTATTTAAATAATATTTATCTTTTCATTATATTTAGTATTTATTTCGCCTATTTCCCAAATATCAATTCCGTAAGTTTCTTTAACTTCTTTAGGATTAATTGCTGAATTACCAGGGAGAGAAATCAATAATCCCCCGCTTGTTTGAGCATCGCAAAATAGTTTAATTTTGTCATCTTCAATTTTGTAAATTAGCTTATCTTTTACAGAAGCAAAGTTTCTTTGACTACCTGAGGGATATATGTCTTTTCTAAGAAGCTCTTCTACTCCGTTGATTACAGGGATCTTATCCGAGTTTATTTCTGCCGATAGCTTTGTATCTCTTATCATTTCTGATAAGTGACCAAGCAAGCCAAAACCTGTTATATCTGTTAGGGCATTTGCATTA
>PBPX01000057.1 GCA_002724835.1 Actinomycetota bacterium
TCTACCTCCGCAAAAAGATTTTAGTTTGGAGGGATGGCCGAGCGGACGAAGGCGTTAGTCTTGAAAACTAATGTATGTATTCCATACCGTGGGTTCGAATCCCACTCCCTCCGCAAGCTTGGAGAGGTGGCTGAGTGGTCTAAAGCGCTCGCCTGCTAAGCGAGTGGGGGATGAAAATCCCCTCGAGGGTTCAAATCCCTCCCTCTCCGCCAAGCGCCTGTAGCTTAATTGGATAGAGCATCTGATTACGGATCAGAAGGTTGGGGGTTCGACTCCCTCCGGGCGCGCTTTTTCTTGATCCGTCAGGTATTATTAATTTTGTGAAAAAATACAGGCATATATTTCTAGCTTTTTTTATAGCATGCTCCCAATCTTCAAGCGATATATCTTCCGAGCGAGAAGCACCTGCAACTACAGAAGCACCTGCAACTACAGAAGCACCTGCAACAATTGCATCTGAAGAATTAAGTGAAAAAGAAAAATGTGCCCCTGTTGCAACAGCTACTTGTGACCCACAAGGCAATCCAATATCACCAGATGAAGGAAATCAACCACCACCAGGGGGAAATCAACCACCACCAGGGGGAAATCAACCACCACCAGGGGGAAATCAGAATTCAAGTGTTGAAGAAATTGACGCTACCTTAAATACAATAATCCTAGGCGGAGGAAGAGATGTTAGGGGAGCAGAAGGAATATCTCTTGATGAAAATACAGGTTATATGTATATAGGTTTAAACGGTTCAATAATAAGTGGTTGTGATGGTGATGCTTCGTTAGGAGGGCAACCGGTTGGCGGAGGAGAACTTAGTGCAATAAACCCCATATCTGGAATTGAACTTTTTTCTGTAAAAACAGGCGGTGCACCTATTTGGCCTACTGTCGATAGCGATAGAGGCTACGTTTATGTTATGGGTTCTGGTGACGGGACAGTCACAACCCATGAGTTGAATACTGGATCAATAATTAATGTCATAAACATTGGAGGTAAGCCTCACCAAGGAGGGTTAGATTATTCTTCTGGAAAAATGGTCATAGGAAATACTTTTAAGTCCTCGGAGGACATCAACCAACAAAAATATTCAAGTATCTTAAATACAAATACTTTTGAGGTTGAAAAAAATTTTGAATCTTCACCTGGTGCTCACGGAATGGCAGTTGATCAAGACAATGATTTAGTATACTTTTCTTCAGTTGCTGATGGAATGATAACTGTTGTTGATGTAAATACCAATGAAATTGTTAATACAGGATCACCAAAAGACAAGTATGGCTCTGATTTTGGTGGAAACAATATGCTTACTAGACAAGATAAGACTGGTAGGTTATTTCAAGCAAATACACAATCTAGTGCTACAGGTTTAATTGTTATAAACGAAAAAGACTTAACAGCTATTGATGTCATAAGGTTTGCTAATAGTAAAATACCTTGGGGAATGTGGGTTGATGAGGCCAACGAGCTTTTATTTGCTGCATTACCAAATGCAAATTCTGTTGGAGTTGTAGATCTTAAATCTCTTGAACATGTATTAAATATTCAAGTTGGAGAATGTCCATATGCTGTTTCCTTAGACATAGAAAGAAAAATCGGGGTTTCTACAAACCAAGGAACACCTTCAATAAACACAAGTGCTACTGTTTTTGATTTATGTAAGGTTTATGAAAAGTTAGGTAGGAAAGTTAATGGCTGTCCTTAGTAACTCCAAAGTGGGTTTTTTAAACCCCAATCAGCAGAATTACCCCATTTATTTAAATAGGTAACTTCATCAACAGGATTTCTTTCAGCTACACCCCATTTACCTAATGGGTATCCTGCAGTTACAACTGCATTAAGACTCCAGCCCTTATCATTAGGGACGCCTAGTATCTCAAAAGCTTCTTTTTGCTTAAAAGACATAACTGTTGTTAAACACGTTCCTATACCATGCGCTCTTCCAGCTAACATTAAACTCCAAATAGCAGGAAATATTGAAGAGCCAGTTGGGTCATTCCTTGAAAAAACAAGAAAATGTGCAGGAACTTTATGAAAATTTTCTGCCAACCATCCTGCAGACTTGCTTATTTTTATAACTTGATTTGCTTTTTTATCATCTCCAACTTCTGAGGCACCAAGATCGGGTTTTCCTCCATAGAATTCCTTCATGTAATAATCCCAGGTCTCTCTATATACATCACCTAATTGTCTTCTGGTCTCTTCATCTGTTACAACAAGAAATTTCCATCCTTGACGATTAGAACCACTAGGTGCCCTTATCGCAGCATCGACCATAGTTTTTATAATTTCTTCAGGTATAGGGTCTTCTTTAACCCTTCGCATAGATCTTGTGGTATAAAGAGCTTCAAATACATCCATTTTGTTATTTTAGTAAGATAGAATTTAGGTAAGCATGGATAAAAAAATATTTTCAGAAATAAAAGACAATATAGGAATAGTTTGGCTAAACCGTCCAGAGAAAAAAAATGCATTAAATGATGAATTATGGTTTGGCTTGCCAAAACTAGTAAAAGAGTTAGACGAAAACGAAGAAGTCGTAGTGATTATTTTGGCGGCAAAGGGCGATACTTTCTCAGCAGGTATAGACATAAATTTACTTGTAGAAGCCTTTGATCTAAATGAAGACCTAAGAACCAATGCGGAAGAAAGAATAGAAATAATGGAAATAACAAAAAAATTTCAAGATGCATTTACCACAGTTGCAAAAACTAAAAAACCTACAATTGCAGCTATTCAGGGTTTTAGTATTGGGGGCGCTACGAATTTGGTTGCATCTTGTGATATTAGGCTCTCAACAAAAGATGCAAAATTTTCAATTGGTGAAACGAAACTAGGTTTAGTTGCAGACGTAGGGGCCTTACAAAGAATGCCAAAAATTATATCTAAAGGTTTACTGAGAGAACTTGCTTATACTGGAAAAACTTTTGGGGCAGAATATGCAAAGGAAATTGGTTTTGTTAATCATATTTACGAAACTCATGAAGAATTAATAAATGGAGCAATGGATCTTGCTAAAGATATAGCTTCAAACTCACCACTAGTTATAAAAGGGGTGAAAATGATGCTCGACAAAGGAGAAGAATTAACTGCAGATCAGTCTTTAGACCTAGTAAGAATGTGGAGCACTTCTTTCCTAACATCTGAAGACTTAAAAGAAGGAATTTTTGCCATGATGGAGAAACGAGATCCTAAATTTAAGGGCAAGTAATTATAATTTACTAAATTCTTTTAGAGCAAATCTGTCAGTCATTCCTGCCACATAATCTACAGCATTTTCCAAGTCTGTTTGATCAGCTCTATACTGCTCAGGAAGCAATTTTGGATTCTCGGTAAAATTTATAACAAGCTTTTCAACAACTTCTCTAGCTTCTTTTCTTTCCTCTATTGTTTCTTTTCTTAAATAAACATTTTCAAACATAAAATCTCGCAATACATTCATGCACTCTAAAATTTCAGAATCCATATTTATTCCTTTTGTATTTGATGCTTTAAAAACTCCAGATATTAAATTGTTAATCCACTGTTTTCCTGGGGAGCCTAATAGTTTTGTTATATTTTTTGGGATATCATTTTCATGTAAAATATCAGCTCTGATTGCATCTTCTACATCATGAGTTAAATAAGCTATTCTGTCTGCAAAACGACAAACCATAGCTTCAGGCGTTTCCGGAGCTTCTTCATATTTCCAGGGGTGAAATTTGATCCCATTTATTGTTTCATAAGAAAGATTCAAGGGCTCTATTTGTTTAAATATTTTTACAGAATTTTCAGAATGACTCCATCCATCATCTAACATTTCATCTAACACATCTTCTCCAGTATGGCCAAAAGGAGAGTGTCCAACATCATGACCTAAGCAAATTGCTTCAGTTAGATCGGGATTAAGGCCTAGAGTTTTAGCTATAGACCTTCCAATTTGAGTAACTTGTAACGTATGAGTCATTCTTGTAATAAAATGATCACCATCTGGGTTCATAAAAACTTGAGTCTTATGCTTTAGTCTTCGGAATGCTTTTGAATGAATAATTCTGTCTCTATCTCTTTCAAATATAGTTCTAAAAAGATCAGGTTCTTCTTCTACTTCTCTACCTTTTGAATTATTTGAAAAAGTTGCATTAGAAGATAAAGTAACTCTTTCGTTAGCTTCTCTCCAGTTACGATCTCTTAATATAAAAGAATCATTCACATTTTAACCTTAAACACTAAAAGCTATTTAATAAAGGGATTAATTCGCTCCAATTATGAATATCAAAAACACCATCAAGCGGCTTGTTATAACTTCTAACAAACCTAATTATTTTTTTATCAACAGTATTTTTTTTATAATTTTCTAATTGATATGGTGCATCATCTATATATACTTCACAATCAATAGTCCATTTGTCTTCAATAAAGTGAATTTCTTTAGTTGGAATTTTATTCTCTCCGAGCCACATTAAAGTATCATGAATAGACCACCAAGGCTTAGATGAAATAATAACTATATCATGCCCAGATTTACAAAGCTCATTAAGCGTTTCAACAGAATTTTCATAAACTTCTAAGTTTCTAAAGATTGATGAGCCATTGATATCTTTTGCCCATTTCCAAAAATCTAAATCTTCTTTAAAGTGAGTCAAGGGTTCTGATAGCCCCCAGCTTTTTATGTCATCTTCTAGTATTTTTTTACCAAACTCTTCTTCATAATATTTTGTCCAGCCTTTAGTGAAGTTTGCAACAACTCCATCTAAATCTACTCCTATTCTCATTTGACTAAGTTTAATTCTTAGGTGCACTATAGAGAAGGAACCTATTACCATTTAAGAATATGAAACAAGCACTTTATAGAAAATATAGACCAACAAAATTATCAGAATTGGTTGGGCAAGAAGAAGCTGTTTCATTGATTAATAACCAAATTGATAATGAAAACCTTGGACATGCATATCTCTTCTCAGGACCAAGAGGAGTTGGTAAAACATCGTTGGCAAGAATTATTGCCTTACAGCTAGGTTGTGATCCAATTTTTGACATATCAGAAATTGATGCAGCATCACATAATAAAGTTGATGACATACGAGAAATGAACGAAAGCGTAAACTTTATTGCAAGTAGCCCAGGAAAGAAAAGAGTATTTATTTTAGATGAAGTCCACATGCTTTCTAACGCTGCTTCAAATGCTTTCCTTAAAACCTTAGAAGAACCACCAGAACATATAATTTTTATACTTGCAACCACAGAGCCAGAAAGGGTTTTAGACACAATTAAAAGCAGGACCACTCAGATCGTCTTTAAAAAAATAACGGAAGATGAAATTATTAAAACTTTAAAGAAGATAGGTAAAAAAGAAAAGATAGATTTAGATGTTGAAATTATAAAAATGATTGCAAATTCATCTGAAGGATCACTAAGAGATGCAATAAACCTTTTTGAACAAACCCACAATACATTTGGGGCAAAAGCTTCTATTGATGACTTGTTTAGTTTACTTGGCAAATTAAGCAGTAAAGACTTTGAAACAATAATTAATGCTGTAGAAACACAAGACACTGGTGCTGTTCTTAATGTAATAAGAGGAGCTTATGCAAAAGGGTTGCAACCCAATGATATTGTTGATTCTGTGTCAGAATTTTTTAGAAATCTTTTTTATCTCAAATACTTACCTGATGATAAAAAGCTAAGTTCACTTACACCAAATTTAAAAAAACTCCTTGAGGAAGCTAATAAGAAAATACCTGCAAAGCAATTAGTTAGAATACTTGATTTAATTGATGAAATTAATACTGTTATTTCAACAACATCTTCAGCTCACTTAAAGTTGGAATTATTTATGATGAAAATAATAAAACCAGAGTTTGGTTCAGATGTAAAATCTATAGGATACAGAGTAGATCTTCTCGAAGGAAAGTTAATTGCAGATGTAAAACCTGAAAAAGATGAGAAGCCTGAACTTAAGGTTGAAGAAGAAAAAATAGAAGCACCTAAACCAAAAAAAAATATAAAGAAGAAAAATAAAGAATCATTAGAAAATTTTGACGTATATTGGCCAAAGATATTAGAAGAACTAAGAGAAAAGCTATCTTCAAGAAAATTTTCCTACCTAACAGCTGTAAGTCCAGAAGTTGAAAGCAATGGCACCTTAAATCTATTTGTAGATAAAGATAACGAATTTCTCCTAAAAGAGCTTGAAAAGTCAGAAGAAGTAATTGACTTATTGATATCAGAAGTTGCAGAAAAAATGGGAATAGAGGTAAATATAAAAATATTTTTAAGTGAAAAATCTAAATCAGGAGATTCAAAAGGCTTAGATGCTGCTCAAGAAGTATTTGACGTAGAAGATTTAAACTAATTATCTTTTAGATTTAATTCGCTTAAAGCCATAGTAATTCTTCTCGAACCCTGGTTTTGTGCACTTTTACAAAGCTCTATGAAACTTCTTAATTCACCAGTTCTAAATTTTTTAAGTTCATCACCAGTAGCAATAGAACCATTTCTTTCTCTTTCAAGCAGCTTAATTTCTATTTCTTTAGCTCTAGCTAAGTAAGTGCTACTAACTTCAAATAGTGTATCAACTCCATCAGAAATAGGTGGATTTATATGACCCATAAGAACATTTATATATTCATCTATTTCTCGATGAAGGTCTTTAGCATCAGACAATCCTTTTTTAAGTGGAAATTTCTGCACTATTTTCTCCTTTTAAATTCGACATAGTTCATTCTAATGATACTGGTAGACACTAAAAATGAAATAATTACAATAATTGAATTGATAATTAAGTTAAAAATAGTATTTTCAAAATTAAGATCTAGATTGATTAATAATACATAAATAATTATTGAAACCAATAGAGATAGCAATATATCATAAACCAGATCTTTATTGAGTATTGATTCGCCTTCTATCTTGAGTGAAAACAACATAAAAGCTGAATAAGCCCATAAAAAAGAAATAATTATTATTGAATAATTAATTTCACTCGCATTATTACTTCCTAGTAGCGCAAGAGTTGTTGCAACAGTTCCTAAAGTTCCTATGCTTACTGGAAACCAGTAGCGCTTTTGTATGTAATAAGATCTATTCACAATTTGATTAATTGACCAAGGAACTACCCCTAAGGCTACTATTTGCATTATTGAAGAAACTCTTACTACATCATTGCTGGAAAACCTTCCTCTTTCATAAACAATGCTGATTATTTCTTGTGAATTAATAACAAGAATCAAAGCCATGACAGCATTAAATAAAAATAATGAAGAGAGGTGTATTCTGATAATTTTTTTAAGTTCATCAAATTTTTTATCCACAAATAATTTTGATAAAGTTGGGTAACTTGCAACACCAACGGCTTGTGCAACAATACCTACTGGAAGTAGAACAATTCTTCTTGCATATCTGAAAGAAGCAACAGTACCAGCACCCAAAAATGATCCAAATATTCTAAATAGTTGCTCATCCATTACCGCAATTGACTGTCCAAGAATTAAAGGCAGAGAAACAGTCAGATATTCTTTAATGTATTTAATTTTTGGTCTTACAAATTTAAATGTTAAGCCGCTCTTTTTAACTCCAATTAATTGAATAAAAAAATGCCCAATAACCGAACCCACAAAACCTCCTACTGCAAAGCCATAAACTGTTGATTCAGGAGTTGAGGAATTTAACCATCCAAAAAGAATTATTGAAAAATTATAAATAACAGGGGCTAAAGCAGGATATTTAAAATCATTATGAAAATACTGATAAGACATAAGAATTGCACCAATAAAAAAGAAAGCTTGACTAAATACTATTGGAGAAAAAAGTCTTGAAAAAAGAGCTTGGTTTTGGACTTCTAGAATTAAACCTATTTCATTTTTGAAGAGAAAAAACACAGTTGATATAAAAATAAAAATAATAGACAGACCAAAAAGCAAAGATAAAAAGTAGTCATTTAAATTTTCACTACCCTTTTTTTTAATATCTGAAAGGATAGGAATTAAAGTTATTGCTAAGTATCCACCTGCAGATAAATAAAATAAGAAATCTGGAATTATAAATGCTAAATCTAGAGTATCTGAAGCTGAAGATACACCGGTCCACTTTGCAAGCAGAACTTCTCTTAAGAAGCCCAGTATTCTACTGCTTAAGTAAGCTATAGAGATTATAGAAATGGGTCCAATAAGTTTTTTATATTCCTGCATACTTTTCTTTCATTTTAAGTAAGAATTCATAAGGAGTTTTTAAGGGTTTATTTTCGTACCCAAATCCAATATTAATGTTTGGTTTATTTTCACCATGATAATCACTTCCACCTGACTCTAGAAGATTAAATTTTTTTGCAATATTAGATAATTTTGATGTAGTTTCTGAATTATAACTAGAATAATTTGTTTCTAATCCATCAATTCCTAACTCAGTAAGGCTTTCTATATACGAAACAAAATCATTGTTTATCCATTTTTGATTACTTGAATAATTTTTATTACTCATCAAAGTATGTGGATGTGCTAAAAAAATTAAGCATTTTGATTCTTTAGATAATTTAATTAATTTTTCTATAGGTTCTTGATGAATTCTAGAATCACCTACTTTTCCATTTCCTAAGTATTTTACAAAAGCCTCGTTTATAGAATTAACATATCCTTTTTTGTACATTATTTTTGCAATATGAGGCCTACCAGGAACTTTTGTAGGAAACTTATCAAGCTCTGATTCTTCTATTTTTATGTTTTCTTTATTTAGTTTTTTTATTATTTCTTTATTTCTTTCA
>PBPX01000058.1 GCA_002724835.1 Actinomycetota bacterium
CCTAGGTGGTTGCAACAGGGAGTTTTAACTTGGAACAAAGCATCTCTTGAATTAGAGAATGGTTCCAAAATTATTGCTGCATCTACATCTGCTTCTGCGGTTCGTGGTGGATCTTACAACATTATATTCCTAGACGAGTTTGCGTTCGTTGCAAACCATTTAGCAGATCAGTTCTTTAGTTCGGTTTATCCTACTATTTCATCTGGTCAAAAAACCAAAGTTATAATTGTTTCTACCCCTCACGGGATGAATCACTTCTATAAACTTTGGCATGATGCTGAACGAGAGAAGAATGAATATATTCCTACAGAGGTTAATTGGTGGGATGTTCCAGGTCGAGACGAGGTTTGGAAGGAACAAACTATTGCAAACACTTCGGAACAACAATTCCGTGTTGAGTTTGAATGCGAATTCTTAGGATCTGTTGATACTTTGATTAGTCCTAATAAATTAAGGAATTTGGTTTATGAAGCACCTAAGATAAGTAGTAAAGGATTGGATGTATATGAAGATGTTAAACCAGATCATAATTATGTTATTACTGTTGACGTTGCTCGTGGTGTAGGTAATGACTACTCTGCATTTACTGTTGTTGATATAACAACCTTCCCACATCAATTGGTGGCAAAGTATAGGAATAATGAAATTAAACCTATGCTGTTCCCCTCAATAATCCACGATATTGCTAGAAATTATAATATGGCATATATCTTGTGTGAGGTTAATGATGTAGGAGATCAAGTTGCTTCTATTCTTAATTACGATTTGGAATATGAGAATGTTCTTATGTGTTCTATGAGAGGTAGAGCAGGTCAAGTTGTAGGTCAGGGATTCTCTGGTAAGAAGACTCAACTTGGAGTTAAGATGTCCAAGACGGTTAAAAAGGTTGGGTGTTTAAACTTAAAGACTTTAATAGAATCTGATAAGATTATATTTAAAGATTATGAGATCATTAGTGAACTAACTACTTTTATTGAGAAAAGAAACTCATTTGAGGCAGAAGATGGGTGTAATGATGACCTAGCAATGTGTCTTGTCATATATGCATGGTTAGTAGAACAAGATTATTTTAAAGAGATTACTGATCAGGATGTTCGGAAGAGATTATATGAAGAGCAAAAAAACCAAATAGAACAAGATATGGCTCCATTTGGTTTTATTGAGAATGGATTGGATGAAGAGAGTTTTGTAGACTCTACTGGGGACAGATGGTATACCGATGAGTATGGTGATATGTCTTACATGTGGGATTATAGGTAGGAACCCCTTCTAAAGTTATATTTTAATAAATATCTCTAGAACAAAACTGAGAATTTTTGGAGACATAGAACATGGCCACTCCTCAATTATCTCCTGGTGTACTGACTAGAGAAGTTGACTTAACGGTAGGTAGAGCGGAAAACGTTCTTGACAATATTGGAGGTATTGCTGGACCTTTTGAAATTGGTCCCGTATTAGAACCTATTAATATTGCTACAGAGCAAGATCTGATTACCACATTCGGTAAGCCTTACGATGATGATGCCCAGTATGAATACTGGATGTCAGCGTCACAATACCTCTCCTATGGTGGTGTGCTTAAGGTAATACGTACCGATGACGATAACCTCGCAAACTCAAACGTTGGTGTAGGTACTTCTTCGATAGCAGGTACAAAGATTAAGAACTTTGACGACTATAACACTAATTACATAGATGCAGCGTCGAACTTCCTATATGCAGCAAAAAACCCAGGACGGTGGGGAAATTCTCTAAAGGTTTGTTATATTGATGACTTAGGAGACCAGATCATTGGTATTGCAACAACTTCAGTAACCGATATGGGTGCTCAAGTTGGATACGGTGTAACGGTTGACATTAGTGGTCAAATAATTCCTGGTGCAGGAAGCACTTCTGTCTTCCAAGGTTATCTTAAGGGTGTTATCACTCAAATAGTTAACGCTCCAGAAACGTCATTTAGTTCATTAACGGTCAAAATACGATCCAGGGTATCTACTGGTGGCACGGAACCTGGAAAGGAAACATATGTAAACTATGCAGAAAATAGTGCATATGCTTCGTTCTTAAAAGACCAAAGATTAACGATTCTCGACTCTGACGGCGATGTAATGTCACCCGAAGACTCGATTCAAAGTATTGGAATAACCACTTCATCTCAGATTAATGGTCAACAAGACCAATCTTATATTGGAGTTGGTGGTACTACTAACGGCGGTGGTGCTGATGCTACATTCACTATTACAAGAAACAGTACAGATGGTGGTGTTGCTTCTGCAGTTATTGTAAATGCTGGTGTTGGATACACTGTAACTGATACAGTCTCCATTGCTGGTACATACGTTGGTGGTTATGATCTAAATCAAGGTAAGATTAATACAGTTGGACTTACATCTTCAACTACTGTTCCATCTGCTTCTAGTGGTACTTACACTAACCTAACAGGTACAAGTGCTGAAGGTACAGGAGCAGTCTTTACAGTATTCCGAGATGCAACTGGTGGTATTGGAACTGTATCATTAACAAATCCTGGCGAAGCATATGGTGTTGGAACAACCATTACCATTAACGGTGCAGGAATTGGTGGTACATCAATTACTGACGACATCAAACTAAACACAGTATCTCTTAGAGATGATAAGGTTGTTGTTTCTGTTGAAGGAACAAACTCCAGAGTATTAGTTGCTGGTGTTGATGATTGGTACAATAACCAAACCCTTGGATTAGATAACTCTAAAGTATTCTGGCGAAGCATTGCTCCTAAACCTGGAACCTCAAACTACACAGCACAGCGAGGTGGTAGGAACGATGAACTTCACGTTGTTATTGTTGACGATGCTGGTACTCTAACTGGTATCCGAGGTAATATTCTAGAGAAGCATCTGAACCTATCTAAGGCAACTGATGCTGTATCTGAAGCAAATGCACCACAGAAGACATGGTACAAGTCTTATCTTGCCAACTTCTCGAATTACATCTATGCAGGTGCTAACCAAGGACAAGGTAACGATACCTTCCATAATACATTCCCTACTGGAACTTACTTTAATAAGTCTAGTGGAGCATTAGTTTATGGGGATTCGGATCAACCAACTGTATGGTATGCACTAACTCAAAACTCCACACGCTGGAACAGAGTTGCTAAAGATAATACATTTAGTTCTGTTGGTCAGGTAACATACTCACTAACAAACGGTGAGAATTACACTTCTGCTGGTGGACTTAAGGCAGAATTGGGAGATCTAATTACTGCTTATAACCTCTTCGATAATAAAGATGAGGTTCAGGTTGATTACCTATTGATGGGACCTTCCTGTAATTCTCTCAATGATACTCAGGCAAAAGCAAACAAACTAATTGGTATTGCTGAGTCTAGAAAAGATTGTGTGACTGTTATCTCACCACACAAAGGAACAGTAGTTAACATTACTGACCCAATCGTTCAAACTAGTAACATAGTTGAGTTCTTTGGACCACTAAGTTCTTCTTCTTATGCAATCTTTGACAGTGGTTACAAGTATACTTACGATAGGTTCAATAACAAGTTCCGTTACCTTCCATGCAACCCAGATATTGCTGGATTGATGTGTCGTACAAACCTAGTTGCTTATCCTTGGTTCTCACCTGCTGGACAGCAGCGTGGTGTAATTAAGAATGCAATTAAACTTGCATACAACCCAACGAAAGCACAAAGAGACATTCTTTACTCCTCACGTATTAACTCAATAATTAATACACCTGGAACTGGAATTATTCTCTTCGGTGATAAGACTGCATTAGCATATGCTTCCGCATTTGATAGAATTAACGTTCGTCGTTTATTCTTGACAGTTGAGCAAGCACTTGAAAGAGCAGCACAGGCACAACTCTTCGAGTTTAACGATCAGGTAACGAGGGCAAACTTCGTTAACATCGTTGAACCATACCTACGTGATGTTCAAGCAAAACGTGGTATTTACGATTATCTGGTTATTTGTGATGAGACAAACAACACTCCAGACATAATTGATAATAATGAATTCCGAGCAGACATCTTCCTGAAGCCTGCGAAGTCGATCAACTACATCACCCTGACCTTCGTTGCTACACGTACTGGTGTTAGCTTTGAAGAAGTCGCTGGTAGAGTTTGATACTGATTGATTAAATAACTAAGGAGGATTCTAACCAAAATGGCAAGAGAAATCAGGACTATCACCGACTTTAAGGCAAAACTTTTAGGCGGTGCAGCAAGACCAAATTTATTTGAAGTATCAATTCCAACATTCCCATCATTCGTATCTGGATGGGATGATGATACCTTCAGTTTTTTGTGTAAGGCAGCAGCATTACCTGCTTCTAATATTGCACAAATTGACGTTCCGTTTAGAGGTCGTATTCTAAAGGTTGCTGGAGACAGAACCTTCGATACTTGGACTACAACCATCATTAATGATGAGGACTTCAAACTAAGAACATCATTTGAGCAGTGGATGAATCAGATCAGTAAGTTGGATAACAACACTGGTGCTACTAACCCTTCTTCATACATGACCGATGCTTACGTGTATCAGTTAGGTAGAGGACAATCAAGATTCTCTACAGAAAACGCTGATGCAGATAGCGTACAACCTCTAAGGACTTATAAGTTCTTCGATATATTCCCAACCAATGTATCTCAGATAGATCTATCATACGATACTTCTGATACCATTGAGGAATATACAGTTGAATTCCAAGTACAGTACTGGCAAGCAGAGGCTACTGACCAAACTGGTATTGCTGTGGTATAATAAATAGATACACAGTATTAAGACAATATAATGGCTAAGTTATTCGGCTTTTCTATTGAGGATAACGAAAGTAAGAAATCCCCTGGCGTAGTATCCCCCATACCTCAATCAAACGAGGATGGGGTTGATCACTATCTTACCAGTGGATTTTTTGGTTCGTATGTAGATATAGAAGGGGTCTATAAAACCGAATATGATCTCATTAAGAGATATAGAGAGATGGCACTCCATCCAGAATGTGATGGTGCTATTGAAGATATCGTCAATGAAGCAATCGTAAGTGATTTAAACGACAGTCCTGTTCAGATAGACTTAGATAATCTAAATGCTGGAGATAGTTTAAAGAAAAAAATAAGAGAAGAATTTAAAACTGTTCTTGAACTTCTAGACTTTGATAAGAAGTGTCATGAGATTTATAGGAATTGGTATGTTGATGGAAGATTATATTACCATAAAGTAATCGACTTAAAGAATCCTCATGATGGGATTCAAGAGTTGAGATATATTGATGCACTGAAGATGCGTTATGTTCGTGAATCAATAACTAAAAAAGATAAAGGTGGTGGTGTTCAGACACAGGATGGACGTGACAATCCAATGAGCTCACCGTTCCCAAATATTAAAGAGTATTTTGTATATAATCCAAAACAGAATGTAGCACCTTATGGTGGACAACCAGGCAAAGGATCTGGTGGTGGAGTTAAGTTTGCAAAAGATGCAATCTCATACTGTACATCTGGATTAGTTGATAGGAACAAGGGAACAACATTATCTTATCTACACAAAGCAATTAAGTCACTCAACCAATTAAGAATGATTGAGGACTCTCTTGTTATCTACAGACTGTCAAGAGCACCTGAGAGAAGAATATTCTACATTGATGTTGGTAATCTTCCTAAGATGAAGGCAGAGCAATACCTACGTGATGTTATGATGCGTTATCGTAACAAGTTGGTATATGATGCTGGAACAGGTGAGATCCGAGATGATAAGAAGTTTATGAGTATGCTTGAAGACTTCTGGTTACCTCGTAGAGAAGGTGGACGTGGTACAGAGATTACTACTCTTCCTGGTGGTCAGAATCTTGGTGAACTAGCAGATATCAAATACTTCCAACAGAAGTTGTATAGATCTTTAAACGTACCTGAGTCTAGACAAGGTGGTGAAGGTGGTTTTAACCTTGGAAGGTCTTCAGAGATCCTTAGAGATGAACTTAAGTTTACTAAGTTTGTAGGTAGATTACGTAAGAGATTCTCAAGAATGTTTAACGACATGTTGAAGACTCAATGCCTACTTAAGAATCTTGTAACTCCAGAAGATTGGGATATTATGGAGGAGCATATTCAATATGACTTCTTATATGATAACCACTTCTCTGAACTGAAGGAAGCAGAACTAATGACAGAGAGATTGAATATTGCTGCTACTGCAGAACCTTATGTTGGTAAGTACTACTCACAAGATTATGTAAGACGTAAGTTCCTTCGTCAGACTGATGAGGAAATTATTGAACAAGACAAATTGATTGCAAAAGAGATAGAACAGGGTATAATACCAGACCCAATGGCTCCTATTGATCCTGAGACAGGATTACCAATGGAACCTATGGGCGGTATGTCTCCAGATAATACTAACGGAGCATCTGGTAAAACCCCTCTAGATCCTGAAGCACCAACACTTAC